>CAZNMK010000004.1:21006-28343 GCA_964574045.1 uncultured Roseovarius sp.
AGCTCGTCGGTCTCGAACTGGAAAACGGCCAGGGCACCCTGCGTGCCGGCGCAATCCTGTGCGATCCCGCGTCGCGTTACGCCAGGAGCTTCGCCAACGGCTCGCCGGTTCTGGTCGAGAACCCGTCGAAATCTTCCGCCGACGGTTTTGCCGCCGCCAACGGCAGCGGCCACATGGGGCACGGGATAGGGTTCGTGTCATCCGTCACCTATTCGCCCGAGCTCGGACGCAACATCGCCATCGGCTTTGTCTCGGGCGGGATGGCGCGAAAGGGCGAGCTGGTCGATGCCGTTTTCCCGCTGAAAGGCGAACTGACGCAGGTCCGGGTCACATCGCCCCATTTCGTCGACCCGCAAGGAGAGAGGCTACATGGCTGAGATACGTTCGGCGCTGAGGTCGTCCTATACCGCCGGTCCGGTCGGAACGCCGCGCGACATTCCCGCGGTGACCCTGCAGGAGCGGCTGCCGCACACCATTGTCCAGCTGTCGGGCTGGTCCGACAGTTTCGGCGACATCTGCGACAAGGTCTCGTCCAGGCTGGGTGTAATGGTGCCGGTCAACTGCCTGACGGTGACCACGCACGAGGACATATCCGTCTTCCGCGTGGCCCCGACAAGGCTGTGGTTCGTCTGTGACCGCAGCAGCGCCAGGGTACGCGAGTTCGTCGATGCGCTCGATGCAAGGGACGCGGTGGTGACCGAGATTTGCCACAGCCGCACCATCTTGCGGGTGTCCGGGCCCGAAGCGCGCACCGTGCTCAATCGCGGCCTGCCCATCGACCTCGATGAATCCGCGTTCCCCGAAAACGCCTTTGCCCAGAGCGTGATCCACCACATCCCGGTTCTGGTTCATCGCCTGCCGGCGGAGGATGACACCGTCTTCGACGTCTATGTGCCGCGCGAATACGCGGTCTCGTTCTGGGAATGGCTCGTCGAGGCGGCATCGACCCTCGGCGGACGCGTGATCGAGGCGGCGTGATGGGCACGCAAGGCAAGCCAGCCACGCTCGCGGGAAAGGCGGCCGCCTGGGCCAGCGCGCTCGATCTCGACAGCGTTCCCGCGGATGTCGCTGGCGTGGCCAAGCGCTGCATTGCCGATCTGGTGGGCGTGACGCTCGCCGGTGCGGCCGATCCGCTTTGCCGAAAGACCGTCGGCTATGTCCGCCAGACCAGCGCGCCGGGCGGATGCACCATCCTCGGGCAGCGCGAGCCGACCGGCCCGGTCGGCGCCGCGCTGGCCAACGGCACCGCCGGGCATGTCCTCGATTTCGACGACACCAGCTATACCGGGATCATGCACGGCTCGACCGTCGTCTTTCCCGCCGCGCTCGCCGCGGTCGAACACGCGGGGGGCGACGGGCGGCGGCTGCTCGAGGCGTTCATTGCCGGTTCCGAAGTGACCTACGCCATCGCCATGCTGGCCGGCACCGGCCATTATTTCAAGGGCTGGTGGAGCACGGCCACCTTCGGGGTCTTCGGCGCCGCCGCGGCGGCCGCGCGCGGGCTCGGGCTCGACGAAGGCGAAACCCGGATGGCGCTGGCCATCGCCGGGGTCCAGGCCAGCGGGCTGAAGGCGGCGTTCGGCACCGATGCCAAACCCTACATGGCCGGCCGCGCGGCGGCGATCGGGGTCGAGGCGGCGCTGCTTGCGGCGCAGGGGCTTTCCGGCCCGGCGGACGTGATCGAAAACGACCGCGGCTTTCTGCGCCTGCTCAATGACGGTCACGCCGAACCCGGCGGGATCGACGGGCTGGGCGCGGTCTGGCGGCTGGTCGATCCGGGCATCTTCTTCAAGCAGTTCCCGGTCTGCTCGGCGGCGCACGCCGCCGCCCAGCTCATGGCCGCCCTGATGGAGACCCACGCGCTCGCGGCGCCGGATATCGCCGAGGTTACTTGCGAGGTCACGCCGACCGTCGCCATCAGCCTGGTGCACGACCGCCCGGCCACGCCGCAGGAGGCGCAGTTCTCGTTGCCGTTCGCGCTGGGCTCGATCATGGCCACGGGCGATATCGGGATATCGAGCCTGAACGCGGGCGTTCTGGCCGAACCGGCGCTGCGGCGGGAAATGGCGAAGGTCACGATGATCCGCGACGACGGGCTGCATACCGAGGCGGCGCCCGAGGGTGCGCGGATAACCATCCGGACGACCGACGGGCGCAAGGTGACGGGCTATCTCGGAGAGCCGCGGGGCATGCCCGGCAACCCGATGAGCGACGAAGAACTGCACGAGAAGTTCCTGCGCTGCTGCGAGGCGGGCGGGCTCGACCGCACGGGGGCCGAGGCGCTGCACCGACACCTGGCAGGTCTCGAAGGGGCGCCTTTCGCGCTGATCGCCCCGGGGCCGGACCGGCCGCCCGGCGCGCCGGCGCAATTGGCGACCACCGACTGAAAGGAAAGCGGGATGCAGAACGGCAAGAACATCAAGATCCCGGTGATCATCATCACCGGCTTTCTCGGCAGCGGCAAGACGACGATTCTCAATCACGTCGTCCGCCAGCCCGAAATGAAGGCCACCGCCGTGATCATCAACGAATTCGGCGAGATCGGCATCGATCACATGCTGGTGGAAACCAGCGAGGAAAACATGATCGAGATAAACAACGGCTGCATCTGCTGCACCATTCGCGGCGATCTGGCCGACAAGCTGGGCTCGCTCGCGATGTGGCTCGACAGCGGCAAGGTGCCGCCGGTCGACCGGGTGATCGTCGAAACCACCGGGCTGGCCGATCCGGCGCCGATCATGCACACGCTGATGACCGACGAGACGCTGCTCAACCGCTACCGCCTGGAAAGCGTCATCACCGTGGTCGACGCCATCGCCGGCGCATCGTCGATCGGCCGCTTTTCCGAAGCCGCGAAACAGGTCGCGATCGCCGATCACCTGATCGTCTCGAAAGGCGACCTGGTGGCCGAGCATTCCGCCCCCGAGGCGCTCGAGGCTCTGTATCGGCAATTGCGCGACATCAATCCCCGCGCGGCCCTGCACGAATCGGCCAACGGCGTCATCGACATGAGCATCCTCGATTGCCGCGAAGACGACGATGCGCAGGCGGCGTTTCGCGATTTCGCGGACTGGATGGCCGCGGCCGAGGATGCCTGCGGCGACGACTGCCACGACCACGACCACGACCATGATCACGACCACGGCCACGCCCATCAGCACCCCGCCGATTCGGGCGGCATCACCAGCTTTGTCGTCCGGCTGAACAAGGCCGTGGACCGCAACGCCTTCAATGCGTTCCTGCAAGAGCTGGTGATCGAGTTCGGCGACTACCTGCTGCGAATGAAGGGCATCCTCAACGTCGCCGGCAGTCCCGACCAGCCGGCGGTCATCCACGGCGTCCAGCACGTGCTTTTCCCCGTGTCGTGGCTCGACCGCTGGCCGGACGAGGAGCGGGCGACGCGGCTGGTCTTCATCACCCAGGGGCTGGACGGCAAGATCATCCGCGACCGTTTCGCCGCGCAGTTCGCCTGAACGCGCTCAGGTTTTTTGGGGTAGGGTCCAAGGAATTCTCTAATAGCGGACCCGCGGCCGGCACCCCTACACTGGCAGAACGGAACAACGCCAGCGGATTGCGTATCCGCGAGACATCCAAGTGGCCCGGAGGCATTCATGTACCCAAACTTCGATCTGTTGGTCCCCGAAGAGACGGACCAAGCCCTGAGTATGATCGCCGGAGCCCGGGCCGAAACCGACTTCGCGCCGCTCGGCGGCGGCACCAACCTGGTCGTCGACATGCGGGCCAGGGGCGAGGCGCCGGCGACGCTGGTGAGCGTCGGCCAGCTGCCCGGCCTTCGCGGGATCGAGATCGCCGGCAACCGGGTGAGAATGGGCGCTTCGACCACGGTTTCGGACATCCTGCGCGATCCGCGCATGGGCGAGGCCGGCGCCGCGCTGGTCGAATCGGCGCGCGTCTTTGCCGGCCAGATGGTTCGCAACACCGCGACCGTGGCCGGCAATATCTGCTGCGGTTCGCCCGCCGCCGATCTGGTTCCGCCGCTGATGGCGCTCGGCGCCTCGGTCACGCTGCGCAGCGCCGGCGGCGAGCGCGAGGTGCCGCTCGACGAGTACTTCACCGGCTACAAGACATCCGTGCGCCGGCCCGACGAGCTGATGACGGCGATCTCGTGGGAGGTTCCGGCCGACAAGTCCGCCAGCCGGTTCTACAAGCTCGGCCGCCGTCATGGCGACGCGATCACGATGGTCGGGATCTCGGTCTTTGCCAGCATGCGCGACGGAGTCTGCTCGGAGCTGCGCATCGCGCTCGGGGCCGTCGGACCTTGCGTGATGCGGGCGAAGGCGGCGGAAGCGGTCCTGAGAGGGCAGCGTCCGAGCCCCGAACTGATCGACCGGGCCGCGGCCGAGGCGGCCGGGGAAAGCTCGCCCATCGACGACATCCGGGCGACCGGCGAATATCGCCGGCAGCAGGTCGAGGTGCTCGTCCGGCGGCTGCTGAACCAGACAATCCACAGCCTTTCCTGAGGAGACGGCACATGACCAATACGAAGATGCTGGCACTCGAGGTCAACGGTGCCGTGCGCGAAACCCCGGTTCCGACCAACGAAACCCTGCTCGAGACGCTTCGGCGCCTCGGCGCGGCCGAGGTCAAGTGCGGCTGCGAAAAGGGCGACTGCGGCGCCTGTGCCGTGCTGCTCGACGGTGTCGCGGTCGACAGCTGTCTGACGCTGACCCACACCGTGGGCGCGCGCGCCGTCACCACCGTCAAGGGGCTCGGCACCCCCGAGGCGCCGCATCCGTTGCAGACGGCCTTCGCCGATCTGGGTGCGGCGCAATGCGGCTACTGCACCCCCGGCATGATCATCTCGGCCCAGTCGATGATCGACAACGACACCGATGACCCGACCGAAGAGGACATCCGCATCGCCCTTGCCGGAAATCTCTGCCGCTGCACCGGTTACACAAAGATCTACGACGCCGTTCTCGAGGGGGCCAAGGTCATGCGCGAGGCCGAGCAGGCGCCGAAAGGCCGGGAGACGCGCGAAGTGGAGGCCGCGAAATGAACAAGCTCGACACCGCCGAACGGGAGCAGAACGTCACCTTCCGCCAGATCGGCAAGGACCGGACGCGTACCGATGCCCCCGGCAAGGTTTTCGGCAAGACCACCTATGCCGGCGATTACACGATGCAGAACATGCTGCACGCCAGGGTGTTGCGCAGCCGCCTGCCGAGCGCGCGGATGACGCGCCTCGACGTCAGCAAGGCGCGGGCATTGCCGGGCGTCGCCTGCGTCCTGACCCACGAGGATCTCAGGATAAACCGGGTCGCGACCGATATTCCCGCCCAGACCGGATTCAAGCGCCGCGACACCGACCAGCAGATCCTGGTCGATGAGATCGTGCGCTATCAGGGCGAACCCATCGCCCTGGTCGCCGCCGAGTCGGTGGAGGTCGCGCAGCGCGCGCTCGGCCTCATCGAGGTCGATCTCGAGCCCCTGCCCGGCGTCTACGACGTCTTCGAGGCGCAGAAACCCGACGCGCCCAAGGTCTTTGGCCACGACAACATCGTCGCCAGCTACAAGGTCCGCAAGGGCGATGTCGAGGCCGGCTTTGCCGCCGCCGACACCATCGTGGAAAACACGTTCACGACCCAGTATATCGAGCACGCCTTTCTCGAGCCCGAGGTCGGGCTCGGCTGGGAAGACGAGCAGGGCGTGATCAACATCCACACCTCGACCCAGGCGGTCGAGACGTTCCGCTATATCGCCGATGCGGTCGGTGTGCCGCACAGCAAGGTCCGCATCCGCGGCGCGCTGGTCGGCGGCGGGTTCGGCGGCAAGTGCGACGTCACGGTCGAGCTCTACATCGCGCTCCTGACCAAGAAGACGGGCCGTCCGGTGCGGCTGTGCTTCACGCGCGAGGATTCGTTTTACGGCCACGGCAAGCGCCACCCGTTCATCATCACCCACAAGACCGGCTTTGACCGCGACGGCAAGATCACCGCGTCCAAGATCGACATCACGTCCGAATCCGGCCCCTATGCGTTCATGTCGCCCTATGTCCTGATGTACGCGACCGAGGCCGGGCCGGGGCCGTATCTGGTCGACAACGTGCATATCGACGCGCGCTCGGTGGCGACCAACAACATGTACACCAGCGCATTCCGCGGCTTCGGCGCGACGCAGGCCTGCATCGCCTACGAACAGCAGATGGACGAGGCCGCCAAGGTGCTCGGCATCGACAGGCTGGAACTGAGGCGCCGGAACCTGCTCAAGACCGGCGATGCGATCGCCACCGGCTTCGAGGTGCAAAGCGCCGTCTGGACCGAAGAGTGCATGGACCGGGCCTGGGCCGCACTGGGCGAAAAGCCCAAGGATGACGGCCCGATCAGGTACGGCCACGGCATCGCCGCCTATCAGCAGGGCTACGGCCGGATGATCTGGCTGCACGACACCGCCGAGGGCTGGGTCGGGGTCGAGATGGACGGCACCGTCGTCGTCCGTTCGGGGATGACCGACATCGGCGCGGGCCAGACCTCGGCGATGGCGCAGATCGCCGGCGAGTTGCTGGGCGTCGACATGATGGATGTCACCGTCTACAACAGCGACTCCTCGACGACGCCGCTCGCGGGTACGTCGTCGGCAAGTCGCGGTCTCTACATGAGCGGCAATGCCGTCCGCGTGGCGGCCGAGGCGGTCCGCAACCGGCTCGCGGAACGCGCGGCGCGCGATTTCGGGGTGGACGCGGACGCCATCGACTTCGCCGATGGCGCGGTGTTCGTACGCAACGATCCCACCGCGTCGATGCCGCTCAAGGAACTGGTCGCGGTCTGCGCCTCGGAGGGTATCCACCGGTCCGAGCTGGCCATTTTCCGCGCGCCTTTCGGCGACTGGATCGACCCGGAAACCGGACAGGGGCAGGTGCATCCCGACTACACCTATGGCGCGCATGCGGTTCAGGTCGCCGTCGACACCGAGACCGGCGAGGTGCGCATCCTCAAGAGCATCGGCGCCCACGACATCGGCCAGGCCGTGAACCGCGCCGCCGTCGAGGGCCAGATCGAGGGCGGCGTCGCGCAGGGCCACGGCTATGCGCTCAGCGAAGAGCTGATCTACAAGGACGGCTGCCTCGTCACCCCGTCGCTGAGCGAGTACCTCTGCCCGACGTCGATGGATTCGCCGCGCATCGAGTGCATCATCCTGGAATCGCGCAGCGGGCTCGGCCCGTTCGGCTCCAAGGGGATCGGCGAGCCGTCGATGACCCCGGTCGCACCGGCGGTTGCCAATGCCATCGCCGACGCGATCGGCGTGCGGGTATTCGAGATGCCGATCACGCCCGAGAAGATCCGGCGCGCGCTGCAGGAAGCCAGGGCGAGGGGGTG
>CAZNMK010000005.1:0-25096 GCA_964574045.1 uncultured Roseovarius sp.
GCGTTCGACCAGCGTCACGTCGAGCCCCGACAGCAGCGCCGCGGTGGCGATGCCCGCGCCCATGGTGCCGCCGCCGACGACCCCGGTGGCGTTCACCTCGCGAGGCTCCACGCCCCTGATCTCTGCCGGTTTGGCGGCGGCGCGTTCGGCAAAGAAGACGTGAACGAGCGCCGCGCGCTGGTCCGATGCGAGCAGCTCCCGGAAAAGCGCGCGCTCGCGCGCCACGCCCTCGGCAAAGGGCAGGGTTGTCGCGCCCTCGACCGCCTCGAGCGCCTTGAGGGGGGCGATGCGCCCGCGCGCCTCGCTTTCGACCTGCGCCCGGATGGCGGCGAAATCGGCCGCGCCGGCGTCGCGCGGCGGGTTGGCGGATGTCCGGCGCGGTCCGGCGCCCCGTTCCAGCAGTTCGCCCGCATAGGCCAGCCCGGCGGCGCGGATATCGTCGCCTTCGGCGATGCGGTCGATCAGGCCAAGATCCAGCGCCTCGGCGGCGCCGATGGGCTTGCCCGAGGCGATCATCGCGGCGGCGCGCGCCACCGGGATGAGCCGCGGCAGCCGCTGCGTGCCGCCCGCGCCGGGCAGGATGCCCAGGCCCACCTCCGGCAGGCCCATGCGGGCGGTGGCCAGCGCGACGCGGTAATGCGCCGCCATCGCCAGTTCCAGCCCGCCGCCCAGCGCGGTGCCGTGCAGCGCCGCGATCACCGGCTTTCCGGCGGCCTCGACGGCCTCGACCACCTCGGGCAGGGATGGCGGCTGCGGCGGTTTGCCGAACTCGCGGATGTCGGCCCCGGCGACAAAGGTGCGCCCGGCGCCGCACAGCACCACCGCCCTGACGGCGGGATCGGCGTCGGCCTGGCGGATCGCTGCCAAGAGCCCCTGCCGCACCGCCTGCGAGGCGGCGTTGACCGGCGGATTGTCGATCTCGATGACGGCGATTTCGGTCTCGGTGACGATGTGCACGGGGTTGTCCAAGCGGCCCTCCCTGCCTGGCAATCGGCCTTGATGGTCGAATCCTCTGCGGCCTCATAGCCCAGATGGAAAGTAATTTCAAAATGCGAAAGCAAATTTCATATATTGGAAAGGATCGTCCGAAATTCGCCCTGCCGGGCCGCCGGCCGGCCAGCCTCTTGCGCTTGCCCGCCCCGCGCCGCAGTCTGTACCCGGACAAAGAGGTTGCCGATGCCCGAGAAGTCGGAGATGGGCCGCGCCATGCGCTGCCGCGTGCTGGGCGAGGATCACGTCGCCCGGGCCGAAGCCGCGCGCAACGAGCTGGACGCGGGCTTTCAGGATCTCATCACCGAGGCCGCCTGGGGCACGGTCTGGGCGGGCGAGGCGATTTCGCTGCGCGAACGGTCGATGCTGACGCTGGCGATCCTGGCCGCGACCGGCAATTTCGACGAGATCGCGATGCATGTCCGCGCCACCGCCCGCACCGGCGCCAGCCCGAGCGACCTGGCCGAGACGTTTCAGCATGTGGCGATTTCTGCCGGCGTGCCGCGCGCCAACCGGGCCTTGCAGATCGCCAAACGGGTCTATGCCGAGATGGAAGCGGAGACAGAGACATGAGCCGGCCCGGGGACTATTATCAGCGCGACCGCCGCTGGCACCCGCCGGCGCTGGCGCCCGACTACAAGACCTCGATCAGCCGGTCGCCGCGCCAGGCCCTGCTGAGCATCGACCAGACGATCAGCGAGATCGCCGGCCCGGTCTTCGCCCCCGGCGATGTCGAACCGGGCGACGCCGATCTGCTGAGCAACTACGCCCGCCCCGGCAAGAGCCCGATGGGCGAGCGCATCGTCGTGCACGGCCGCGTGCTGGACGAGAACGCGCGCCCCGTGCCCGGCGCGCTGATCGAGATCTGGCAGGCCAATGCCGGCGGCCGCTACCGCCACCGCAACGACCGCTACCTCGCCCCCATCGACCCCGATTTCGGCGGCTGCGGGCGGGCGCTGAGCGATGCGCACGGCAACTATGCCTTTCGCACCGTCAAGCCCGGCGCCTATCCGTGGCGCAACTGGGCCAACACCTGGCGTCCGGCGCATATCCATTTCTCGGTCTTCGGCGCGGGATTCGCGCAGCGGCTGATCACGCAGATGTATTTCGAGGGCGATCCGCTGATCGCCATCTGCCCGATCGCGCAGGCAGTCCCCGACCCGGCGGCGGTCGAGCGTCTGATCGCGCCGCTCGACCTCAATGCCGCGGTGCCGTTCGACGCGCTGGCCTATCGGTTCGACATCGTGCTGCGGGGCCGGCGGGCGACGCTGTTCGAGAACCGGCCGGAGGGGGACTGATGCCGCAGAAGCTGGATTATCTCAAGGAAACCCCCTCGCAGACGGCGGGGCCCTACGTTCACATCGGGCTTGCGCCGGGCGCGGCGGGGTTCGACATCTATGCAAGCGAACTGGGCCACGACATCGCCGGCCCCAACGCCGGTGGAACCCGCATCCGCGTCGAGGGCATGATCTTCGACGGCACCGGCAGCCCGGTTCGCGATGCGCTGATCGAGGTCTGGCAGGCCAATGCCGACGGCATCTACGCGCATCCCGAACACCGAGGCGAAGTCGAAGAGGGATTTCGCGGCTGGGGCCGCGCGATCACCGATTTCGACACCGGCCTGTGGGGGTTCGACACCGTGAAGCCCGGCCCGGTGGAGGGGCGCGGCGGGCGCATGATGGCGCCGCATCTCAACCTGTGGATCGTGGCGCGCGGCATCAATGTCGGGCTCGGCACGCGGCTTTACTTTCCCGACGAGGCCGAGGCCAACGCCGCCGATCCGGTGCTGGGCACGATCGAATGGGACACAAGGCGCGAGACGCTGATCGCCCGGCGGCAGGAACGCGGGGGCCAGCCGCTCTATCGGTTCGACATCCGCCTGCAGGGCGAGGGCGAGACGGTGTTCTTCGACGTCTGATACCCACGGCCGTTGCAATTGACCGGTTCCAGAATTTCAGCCGGATCGCTTGGCGATCCGGCATGCGCCCGCCCGCGCCGTCACGCCAAAGGCGTGCCTGCGGCACGACGGCGGGCGCATTCGCGCCCACCCGGGCGGGCGCATGCCTCTGTTGCGCGAAAGAGCCGGTCATTGCGGCCATTGGTATGAGGCGGTTTGGCGCCTGTCGCGTCACCCGTCCCGGGCTTGACCCGGGGCCCCGTCCCGATGGCACGCGGGCCCCGGCTCGGAGGCCGGGGCGCGGGCATGAATCCGATCCCTTGCGACATGCTCTGATTCAGGCGAAGGGGCGCGGCCGGACGAGGTGCATCAGCGCGGCGCCGGCCTCGACCCCTGCCTGCCGCAGCCCGGTCAGCCGTTCGGTGTGGGCCGCCGTCACCGGCACCGGCAAATGCGCCGGGTCGCCCGAGAGCAGCGTGCGCGCCGCCGCCGTGCCGAAAACGGTGCCGGGCGCGATGCCGCGCCCGGAATAGCCGTAAACCGCCAGCGCGTTCGGGGCCGGCGCCACCGCCTTTGGCAGATGGTCGCCGGTCATGGCGATGCGCCCGCTCCAGGCATGGTCGAAGGGCTGGTCTGCCAGGTCGGGAAAGACCGCGCGCAGCTTGCGCCGCGCCCAGGCGGCATGGACCGGGCTGGCGGGCCCGGCGACATCGCCGATCCCCCCGAGGATGAACCGCCCGGCGCGGTCGACGCGAAAGGACGACATCACCGTCGCGGTGTCCCAGCAGCCCTCGCCGCCCGCCAGCACCCGCGCGCGCAGCGGCGCGGGCAGCGGCGCGGTGGCGAACTGGCTGTAGCAGACCGGCACGTATTGCGGGGCCGGCAGGCCGTGCGCGCCCTGGTGATAGGCGTTGGTGGCCAGCAGCACCGCGCCGGCGCGCAGCTCGTGGCCGCCGGCCCCGATCGTCCAGCCATCGCCGTCGCGGCGGATGTCCTCTACGGGCGTGCCCTGATGGATGCGTGCGCCCGCCGCCGCCGCTGCCCGCGCCAGGCCGCGGGCATAGGCCAAGGGCTGAACGGTGCCGGCGCGCGGGTCGAAGAGCGCACCGTGAAACGCCGCCGATCCGGTGCGGCGCGCGGTTTCCGCCGCGTCCAGCATCCGCAGCGGCGCGCCCAGCCGGTTGCCCTGGCGAAACCGCGCCTGCAGGTCGCGCAGCCCGGCGGGCGCATGGGCCAGGTGCAGGGTGCCGGCGCGGGTCGGCTCGCAGTCGATACCCTCGCGCGCGACGATGTCGAAAACCGCCGCCGGGCCGTTCCCCAGCGCGCCGAGCAGCCGCATCCCCGCGTCCTGCCCGGCGGCCGCGATCACCGCGTCGGGCGGCAGCCACAGCCCGGCATTCACCAGCCCGACATTGCGCCCCGACCCGCCGTCGCCGATGGCGCCGGCCTCGAACAGCGCCACCGCGGCGCCCTGGCGCGCGGCCTCGAGCGCGGCGGCGCAGCCGGTGAACCCGCCGCCGATCACGGCCAGATCGACCGTCGGCCCGCCCTCGAACGGCTGCGCCGGCACGCTTTCGCGCGCGGTGTCCCGCCACAAGGTCCGGTCCTGGGTCATGCCCGCCTCCCCAACCGCGCTGTTCATGTCCGCGGTTCTAGTCATATGGAATCGTAGTTCGATACTTTGAAATCCGGGCGCAACAGAGGTTCGCGCCCGGCCCCGAGGGTGGGCGTCATTGAACTTGGCAGAACGGTGCAGTCAAGAGGAACGGTGCAACAGTCTGAGACACAATGACTATTTCGCGCCCGCCCTGGGGGGCGGGGCCGGGCGCGAACCGGATCGCAAGCGATCCGGGGGCGGTCGGTCGATGTTGCGGATTCTGGATTCGGGTGACTAGAGGCCCGGCCGGCACCGCCGCAAGCCCCGGCGGCGACGGAGCAAGGCCCGCGGGCAGGGAATCGGGCCGGGCAGCGCCGCGGGGATAGTGCCCAAACGTGCACAATGTGGCGATTCTGCGGCGTTTATCCTACTTGACAAAATGGTGAAGTCCCGCCCGCCGGCGCGGATTCCGGACCCGAAAAGCGCGGTGCGGATAAGAATAACATCGAAAAAACAGAATATTGACCAGAGACAGCGGTTTCGGAAACGGACTGTTTCCAGAACCTGCGTTTAACGGCAATGCCCTTCGGTTAGGTTGATTTGTGTCCGAAAAATGGCGAAAATTCGCCGAACTTGGGGAAGCCCTATCGGATTGGCGAGTGCCGAACGGCGCGTAGCGGGCGCCGGGGCGCAGAGTGAATGTGAAACCGTCGGCGGAACGCGGGCGGCGGGCGAGTTGCCGCCGGCGATCGCGACAGGAAGCTGGGGCAATCATGTCCGACGTGTATCTTCATCCGGTGTCGATGCCGCCCTCGGCGCGCCTTGACCTCAAGGCGCCGGCGCCGGGCGCGCAGGTCTGTCCCGCCAACCTTTCGGTTGCGCCTCCGGCGCTCGGGGCGGGGGCGGCGGCGCCTGCCGCCGGCGCCCGCAAGGGCCGCCTTGGCAATGCCTATCGCCGCTTTGGCAAGCGCGCGCTCGACATCGCGCTGGTCGCGGTCTGTGCGCCGCTTTACCTGCCGCTTATCGGGCTCGCGGCGCTGGTGCTGGCGGTCGAGGGCGGCAATCCCTTCTACCGGCAGGACCGGCTGGGCCGCGGTGGCGCGCGGTTCGCGATTTTCAAGCTGCGCACGATGGTGCGCGACGCCGATGAGCGGCTCGAGGGACTCCTCGCCGCCGATCCGGCGCTGCGGCGCGAATGGGAGGTGTCGCAAAAGCTGCGCCACGACCCGCGCGTGACGCGGGTGGGCGAGTTCCTGCGCCGCACTTCGCTGGACGAGCTGCCGCAGCTGTGGAACGTGCTCAAGGGCGACATGAGCCTGGTCGGCCCGCGCCCGATGCTGCCCGAACAGCTGCCGCTCTACGGCGATCCGGCGCATTACTTCGCGCTGCGCCCCGGCATTTCGGGCGACTGGCAGGTCGGCCGGCGCAACGAAAGCTCGTTCGCCGAGCGCGCGCAGTACGACGCCCGCTATGACGCCGGGCTGTCGCTGGGGCGGGATCTGCGGGTTTTGTGGAAAACGATCGGTGTGGTACGCAGACGCACCGGATGCTGATCGGGGAGGGGGCGCGAAAGGCCCGGGAAACCGGGTTCGACCGATGGATGGATGATGTTCGAGCGATACAAGGCGCTGTTTGAAGGGGCCCCGGACGACGACCCGGCGCAGACGGTCCGGCCCGGCGATGCCGCGGCCGGAAAGGCGCCCGTGCTGCCCGCCGCCACGGCGCCGAAGCTGCCGGGCGATGCGCTCGAACTCGACGACTGGGACATGCTGAAACCGGCCTGGCGCGGCGGCCAGAGCGTCGCGCGCAGGCTGCGCGAACGCCCCGCCGGTGTCGCCCGTGCCATCGACGCGCTGCGCACGCAGCTCTTGCAGGCAATGAAGGCCGAAGGGTGCGGCCGCCTGGCGATAACGGCGCCGACAAGCGGCTGCGGGTCGACCTTCGTCGCCGTCAACCTGGCGCTCGGGATGGCCGCGATCCCCGATGTCAGGACGGTTCTGCTGGACCTCAACCAGCGCCATCCCGGCATCGCCGAGGCGCTGGGCAACACGCCCCGGCAGCGCATCGCCGATCTGCTGGGCGGCGCGGTCGCGCCGATGGACTATCTGCGCCGTCACGGCGACAACCTTGCCGTCGCGCTCAATTCCGAGGTGCCGCCGAACCCGGCCGAACTGCTGCAAAGCCGGAGCGCGGCCGAGATGCTGGACGAACTGACCGGCTATCTGACCCCCGATGTCATCCTGTGCGACATGCCGCCGCTCTTGGAATACGACGATGTCATGGCCTTTCTGCCGCAGGTCGACGCGGTGCTGCTGGTGGTCGACGGCACCCGCACGCACACGCGCGAAATCGCCCGTTGCCAGCGCATGCTGGAGGGGCGGACCACGCTCATGGGGGTGGTTCTGAACCGCGGCCGGGCGCCGCGCGGCAAGGTGTGAACGCGAGAGGCGGCGCGCCGGGGCCGCGAGACGGATTTATGAACGGTCGGGACGGCAGGCATGGATCTTTCCGAGTGGGTTGACGAGTTCAGGGACATGCTGCGCCGGCGCTGGGGGCCGATCCTGCGCGTGGCGGTGCTGGGCTGCGTGGCATCGTTCCTTTTCGCGCTGTCGCAGACGCACCAATACACCTCGATGGCGGTGTTGCAGGTGCAGGGGGCCAAGGTGGCCGACGCGCTGGCGCCGCCCACCGTTACCGGGGTCGACGCCCGCGAACTGCAAAGCGTGGAACAGCGGATCATGGCCCATGACGCCATCCTGTCGGTGGCCGGCAGGCTGGGCCTGCTCGACGATCTCGGCGGCCTCGCGGAAAGCGAGAAGGTGGCGGTGCTGCGCCGCTCGGTCAGCGTTTCGGGCGTGGCCGCGGCGCGGGGCGGCGAAACCGACGACGGCGCGCTGTCGCTGGTGCGGGTTTCGGCCACCTGGGACACGCGCGAGAATGCTCAGGCGCTGGCGGCCGCGGTCGCCGAGCGCACCATCGCGATGCTGGGCGACAAGCGGCTCGATCGCGCCGAAGAGACGCTGGCCTTCTTTTCCCTGCGCGAAAGCCGGCTGAAGGCGCAGCTTGCCGACCTGGAAGAGACCGTCGCCGAGTTCCGCGAAGCGAACGACATGCCCGAGGCCGGCCCGTCTGCCGCGCAGGAGCGCGAGATCGAGGCGCTGAGGGCCGAAATCCTGTCGGTCGAGCGCGAGATGGTCGTGCTGGAGCGCCAGATCGGCCGCGCCGGCGGCGAGGACGGCCTGACCCGGCTGGAGGAACAGCAGCGCGCCGACCGGCAGGAACGCCTGGCCGGGCTGACGGAACAGCGCGACTATCTGGTCAGGAACCTGCAGGAGGTGTCCGCCGCCAGCGCGCGCACGCCCGAGATGCAGGTGCAGCTGACCCGCTACATGCGCGAGATGGAGGCGCTGCGCCTCGAGTTGCAGGGCGTCAGCGAAAGCCGCAAGGCCGCCGAGATCGGCTTTCAGCTCGAGGCCGAGGGCCAGTCGGAACGGCTGAGCGTCCTGGAACCCGCATCCTGGCCCGACTACCCCTCGACGCCGTCGCGCACCAAGATGGCGCTCCTGGGGGCGTTCGCCAGCCTGCTGGCGGGGTTCGGGCTGGCCTATCTGCTGGACCTGATGAACCCGGTCGTGCGCAGCGCGGCGGTGATGGAGCGCGAACTGGGCTTCGGTCCCGTCGTCACCATCCCCGAGGACCGGACCGGGGCGCGCCGGCCGGGGCGGCTGTCGCGGCTTCTGCGCCGGCGGCGCTGGCCGGCGCGGTAGCGACCGCGGCCAGAGCATGTCGCGCCGGACCGGGTTCACACCCGTCCCGGCCTCCGAGCCGGAGCCTTTGTGTCAGCGAGACGGGGTCTCGGGTCAGGCCCGGAACGGGTGTTCGCGATTGAAGCTCCATAGATTGGGCGGCGCGGAGTTCTCATGCCGATGGCCGCAATGATCGACTCCTTCGCGCAACAGAGGCATGCGTCCGCCCGGGTGGGCGCGAATGCGCCCGCCATGGGGCGGGCGGGCGCATGCCGGATCGCAAGCGATCCGGCCGAGATAACAAAACCGGTCAATCCCTTCGGTCGCTGGTATCAGCCCACCGCGACCGCCGCCAGCCCGGCGATTGCCTGCCAGTGCAGCGCGATGGCGCCCGCCGCCAATACCCCGGCGATGACCAGCGCGACGGCGTCGTGCGGCCCGTCCCATGCCCGGTGGCGCCGCGAGAGCGCGATCAGGATCGGATGCGTCGCCAGCATCGCCACGCCCAGCGATGCGATGCCGCCGATCAGGCCGAACAGATGCAGCCCCGCGACCAGCAGCAGCATCTGCAGGCTGGCGCGGGTGGCGTTGAAAAGGAAGACGCGCCGCGAATCCCCGGCCGCCAGCGCGGCCTGGTCGTAGCTCATGCCGATGGCGCGCGGCAGCAGCGCGCAGGCCAGCAGCACCACGATCGGCCCGGCGGCCAGGTAGCGGTCGTCGTAGAGCAGCGCCACCAGCGGCGGCCCGGCATAGGCCATCGCCAGCAAGAGCGCGCACACCCCCGCCGTCAGCAGCACGCGCATGCGCCGCAGCTTGCGCCGGTTTTCCGCCGATTCCGCCGGCGGGCGGTTGCGATAGACCGGGATCAGCAGGTCCTGCGCCACCGTCTGGCCCATCGCCATCGGAAAGGTGGCCAGGAAAAAGCCGATATTGTAGATGCCGAGCGTATCGAGGCTCAGCAGCTTGCCCAGAACCGCCCTGTCGCCCTGGGCGCCGACAAAGCCGAACGCGGTGCCGAGGAATATCCACTTGCCGAAATGCACCAGTTCGCGCAGCGCCGCGCCCTCAAAGCGAAAGCGGTCGCGCCGTCCGGGCAGCCCCACCCACATCAGCGCGCATCTGAGCGCGTTGGTCAGCACGCCCCCCAGCACCAGCGCCATGACCGAGCGCATCGAGAGCGCCAGGATCACCATCGCCGCCAGCCCGACAAGCTGGCTGGCGATATCGAGCATCGTCGCCCGGCCCATCGTCAGGTGCCGCCGGGCCAGTTCGACCCGCGTCGGCAACAGCCCCGTCGCCACCAGCGACAGCCCCGCCACCGGCAGGTAGATCGCCAGCGCGGGATGCTCGTAAAGCGCGGCGATAGGATAGGCCAGCGCCACCGTCGTCAGCCACAAGCCCAGCCCCCGCATCACCTGGATCGACCAGGCCGTATCCAGAAAGGCGGGATCGTCGCCGCGCGGGCTGCGGGCCAGGGCGGGGCCGATGCCGACATCGGAAAACATCATCAGCCCCACCGTCACCATCGTCACCAGCGCCATGACGCCGAAGGCTTCGGGAAAGAGGATGCGGGTCAGGATCAGGTTGGAACCGAGGCGGATCGCCTGCGAGGCGCCGTAGCCCGCCACCACCCACGAGGTCGAGCGCACGAGGCGCGCGGTCAACTCGGTGCCGCGGAATGCGTTCGCGATGCGCCTCATGATCCTGCCGCCGTTCCGGTGGTCGCCGCCACGCTAGAGCAAGATGACCTTCGCTTGAACCACCGCGTTGAGGCAAGGATCGCGCCCGGCCCCGGGGGTGGGCGCAATCGCGCCCGCGTCGTGCCGCAGGCACGCCTTCTGTGTGACGGGGCGGGCGGGATGCCGGGGACCGCTGGCACCTTTTCTTGCGCGTCCCGCCCCTGTAGCGTGGGCCGGAACCGGACGGGCAGGGTGGCAACGTGAAGATCGCCTATATCCTCAACACCTATCCGCAGCCATCGCACAGTTTCATCCGTCGCGAGCTGGCGGGGCTGGAGCGGCTGGGCGTCGAGGTGACGCGCATCGCCATGCGCCGCGGCACCCTGCCGCTGGCCGACCCGCTGGACGTGGCCGAGGCCGGGCGCACGCGCTACGTGCTCGAGGACGGGGCGATGCGGCTGCTGGCGGCGGCGCTGCGCGTGGCCATTGCGCGGCCGGGGCGTTTCGCCCACGCATTGCGGGGCGCGCTGGCGATGGGCGCGGCGTCGCCCGCCGGGCGGCTGCGGCACCTGGCCTATCTCGCCGAGGCGTGCCGCGTCCTGTCGCTGGCCGGGCGCGCGGGGTGCCGGCACATGCACGCCCATTTCGGCACCAATGCCGCCGCTGTCGCGATGCTGGCGCACCGCCTTGGCGGGCCGGGCTACAGCTTTACCGTCCACGGACCCGAGGAATTCGATGCGCCCGCCGCGCTGTCGCTCGGGCCCAAGATGGCCGAGGCCGCCTTTACCGTCGCCATCAGCAGCTTCGGGCGCAGTCAGCTGTGGCGCTGGCTGCCGCACGAGCGCTGGGACCGCGTCAAGGTGGTGCATTGCGGCATCGACCCCGGGGCGTTTCGCGAGCCCGCGCCGATGCGGCAGGGCGGGCCGAGGCTGGTGGCCATCGGGCGGCTTTCCGGGCAGAAGGGCCAGCTGGTGCTGATGCCGATGATGGAACGCCTGAAGGACGAATTGCCCGGGATCGAGCTGCGCATCCTCGGCGATGGCGAGCTGCGCGGCGCGCTCGAGGGAGAGATCGCCGCGCGCGGGCTGGAGCGGCACGTCGCCCTGACCGGCTGGCAGGACGAGGCCGGCGTGCGCGCGGCGCTTGCCGACAGTCATGCCCTGATCCTGCCCAGCTTTGCCGAGGGCCTGCCGATGGTGGCGATGGAGGCGATGGCGGCGGGCCGGCCGGCGATCGCGACCTGGGTCGCGGGCATCCCCGAACTGGTTCAGCACGGGGTTACCGGCTGGCTGGTGCCGCCGGGCGATGCGGATGCGCTGGCGGCGGCGGTGCGGGCTCTGGCCGAAATGCCGCAAGGCGACCGCGCCCGGATGGGGCAGGCGGGCCGGGCGCGGGTGCTCGAGCGTCACGACATGTACCGCGAGGCAGAGCGCCTTGCCGGGCATTTCCGGCAGGCGATATCGGATCGCTGAGCGCATTCAGCGCCCGCGCGCCCAGCCGCCGGGGCCGGGCACGGGCAGGCGCACGAGGATCGCCACCAGCGCGTAGACGGCAAACCCGGCCGGATCGCGGATCGCGGCAAGGGCCTTTTGCCGGGTGGCGCCCGGCACATGGTCGCGGTTGCGCAGGAGTTCGGGATAGCGCGCCGCGATCTCGCGCACGCCCCGGTCCTGCCGGCGGCGCACGCGGATGAGCGGGCCCAGCCCCTCGGACATCGGCCAGCGGTAGCCGTGGGGCACCTGCACCCGCTCGGACGGGGCAAAGCTGAGCCGGGCAAAGGTGTCGTCCGAGACGATACCGGGCCACTCGCCCCAGCGCGCGCGCCCGGCGGCGTTGACGGCAAAGAGCCCGAAACCCGGAACGCCCTCGGAAAGGAACGGCAGCCGCTGCCAGAACCGGGCATAGGCGCGGGTCAGCGCGCTGCGTGCCGGCGCGACAACCGGCACGCCGCTGGCATAGCGCGCATCGTCTCCCGCCAGCGCGGCGATCAGCGCCGCAATGAGCCCCGGCGCCACCGTCACGTCGGCATCGAGATAGATGCGGATCGGCGCCCGCGCCGCCGCGTCGCCGCGCTGCAACGCGCCGGGCTTGCCGCCCTCGGGCACCTCGAGGATGCGCACCGGCCGGTCGGGATGCGCATGTTCTTGCGCCGCCTGCCGGGCCACGGCGGCGGTGTCGTCGGTGCAGCCATTGGCGACGACCAGGGTCTCGAACGGCGCCGCCCCGTCCGAGCCCTGCACCGCCGCCAGGCAGGCGCCGATATGGCCCGCCTCGTCGCAGGCCGGGACGATCACCGTGGCGCGGGGTTGGGGGGCGTCCGTCATGGCGATGGCTTGAACCGTTCGATGGCCCGCCAGCGCGGGTTGCGGTCGCCAAGGCTGCGCATATGGCCCCAGCTGCCCCATTTCGAGGGCGTTCCGACATCGTTGAAGAGCGCCAACGTGCCGCCGCCGATCCCGCCCCAGCCGGTCAGCAGGCGGTCGTAGAGCGCGGCCATCTCGGGCGTGTAGTTGAGGTGGGTGAAGAACCCGGTCACGGCGTCGTCGCCGATCTGCGAACCCAGCCCCACCACGTGGCTGCCGCCCTCGTAGGCAATGAAGTCGAGTCCATACCGCTGCGCGATTTCCGCATGATAGGGCAGCATGGTGCCGAGCAGGTAGTCGAGCGTATCCGCCTTGCCGCCCGCTGCGCCCGGGCCGGTCAGCGCCGCGATGGCCCTCTCGGTGGCGGTGTCGTAGCGGTGCGCGGTTACATGCGCCGCCAGCGCCTCGCCCGTCAGGCCGAGGGCGCGGCCGGCGCGCTCGGCCCCGGCGCGGCTTTCGTCGAGCCAGCCGCGAATGGCGACATGGTTTTCCTCGGCCCCCAGGAAACCGCCGAAGTAGCCGGTCACGGCGTAGGCGTCGGCATATTCATGGGGCGGGGCGTTGGCGCCGGGGTCTTCCGCCACCCAGAGCGGCGCCTCCAGGATGGTCTTTTCCAGCCCCTGCCAGCCGGTCTGGGTGGCGATCACCGTGACCAGCCTCTGGCGGTTGGCGGAGAATTCCTGCGCCCATATCTGCGCCATCCGGGCGAATTTCATGCCGTAATAGTCCTGCCCCTTCCATTCCCGGCCCCAGCGCGCCCGCGCCTGCGCTTCGGCCCAGCCGGCCTGGTCGAACTGCCAGTTCCAGACCTCGTTGGAGAACTCGACATAGACCTTGAGCCGCGGGTCGAGCCTGTTCGCCGCCAGCCGGGCAAAGGCGCGCTGATAGGCATCGTCGCTCAGATGCGGCATTGAGAACCACGGCGCCGCGCCCAGCTCGTTGGCCAGACGGATCATCACCTCGGCCGGAACGCCCCTGCGGGTATAGGAGAAATCGTCGATCCGGGGCCGGTCGGCCCACGTGCCTTGGGTGGAATCGTTGGTGATCATCCAGTCCATGAAACGCAGCGCCGCGAACCCGCGCATCGCGTCCAGCCAGTCGGGGTTGAACACCGCGCCGCCCTGAAAGGCATCGGCGCGGTCCTGGCGCACGATCGTGATGTTGCGCACATGATCGCCGGTCCTGCCGGGGTCGGTGCGCTGGATCTTGACGTTGACCATGCCGCCGGGAACGAAATCGAACGCCACCCGGTTGGGTCCGTAGCGGGTGTCGCGAACCGCGCCCGAGACCTCGACGATGCCCTGGCCCTCGAACCGCAGCACATAGCGGCCGGCATAGATCGCGGCGTCCGCCGGCAGGTCGGTCAGCACCAGCGTCCCGATCGAGCCCAGATCGGGGGGGATTTCGGTTGGCCAGCCCTGTTCGTCGAAGAGGCCGCGCGCCGCGAGTTCCTCGTAGGGCACGCCGCCCCATTGCCCCGGCTTGTGCCCGATCCAGCGCCGCGCCGTCTTCATCACGTCGATGAAGGGCTGTTCGCTGCTCCAGTCGCGCACCGGGGCGAGGTTGATGGCCAGGGGAAAGCCGTCCGCGTCGCCTTGCGCCGCCGCCGGCAGCGGGGCAGGCAGCAGCGCCAGCAGCAGCAGGATACGCCCGATCATTCGCGTACTCCGGTTTCGGGCAGGGTTGTCACCACCTCCCACACCACGCGCTGCATCAGCCGGGCGGCGGCCTCGTCCGGGGCCTGTGCCGGGGTTCCGTCGGCGCGGTTCAGGCGGTGCGGCAGCCCCTCGGGCGAGCGCTGGTAGAGCACGGCGTAATGCGTGAGCGCCACCAGGTAGGCGCCCAGGTCGCCCGGATGGATGGGGTCGGTGCTGCCATCCTCGCGCCGCTGGAAGAGGTCGTCGCGCGAGATTGCCGCGCCGCCGCCGTCCCCGGCCTCGATCGCGCGGACGAACCGCGCCATCGCCTGCCCCGCCGGGATCAGATAGACCGGGCGGCCGGGGGCGTTGCGGGCGATGTCGGCGGCCAGCAGCGTGTCCTTCCAGTAGCGGCCCAGATCGCGGTCGAGGCGGGTCAGCCAGCCCTCGGCATCGTCGAGCCGGTGCCAGGTTTCATAGAGATAGACGCGCGTTGCGGGGTTGGCGTCCCGCGCCAGCGCCGCCCAGCGCGCAACGTAGCGTGCGCTTTGGTGATACCTGATGGCGTCGCGCAGTTCGACCATCTCGGTCAGGATGACGGCATCGTAGTCGCCAGAGGCGACCGCCTCTCGCGCCGGGCGAAAGCGGGGGCGGTCGTTTTCTTCGGCAAAGCCGGCGATCTCTTCGTCCGGCTCCCAGTGCTGTTTCAGCGATGTGCCCCAGCCTAGCTGGCTTTCGTACCCGTGCCCGGCGCCGGCGAGCTGTGCCAGCATCGCCGGCATGTCGCGCCCCACCAGGCTGTGGCCGAGGTGAAAGACGCGCATGCCCCCCTCGGGCGGCGGCGGGGCGGGCCGGGCGTAGGCGTCGCGCAGCGCCTGCGCCCCGGTCTGGGGCCGCGCCAGAACCGCCCACAATACCGCCGCGGCGGCAACCAGCACCGCGAGCCCCGCCAGCAGCACCGTCCGGTCGGTCATGGCGCGCCTCCGCCCCGGCCCCGCCGCCAACCTACCACAGGGACAACCGCCGCTCCCGCGGCGCGGCTGCCGGTCGACGTGCGGCGATCCCGGTGACGATATGCCCCTTTGCGGTCATGTGCCGGCCGTAGAGCCGCGCACCCTGCTCGAAGCCGGGAACCGTGCGCAGAAAGGTGGCCTCGAACTGGCCGGTCTCGGGGTCGGCGGTGATTTCCAGGTCGTGGAAGTCCAGCATCCTGCGGCTCAGCGTGTACTGGCACTTGTAGGCGCATTCCTTGGCGCTGAAGACGAGCCGCGCCAGCAGGCCGCGCACCGCCTCGGGCTGGGCCGACAGCCAGGCGCGTTCGGACAGGGTGCAGATTGCGGCCGCCAGGTCGGGCGCCAGCGGCTCGGCCGGCTCGATGTCGATGCCGAGCGCGGGAATGCGGCGCGCATCCGCCAGCACCGCGGCGCACAGCGTGTCGCTGTGGGAAATGCTGCCGGTCAGTCCCGGCGGCCAGATCGGCGCGCGGTCGTCCCCCGCCGGCACCGCCGCCGGCGGCTGGCCCAGCCGGCGCATCGCCGCCCGCGCCGCCGCGCGCCCGGCGAGGAATTCGCGCCGGCGCTTGTCGCGGGCGCAGGCGAGCGCGCGCGTCTCGGCGGCGAAGGGCGGGGGCTGCGGCGCCGCCGGGTCGGTCAGGGCGACCGCGACCGGCCGCGCGAAGAGCGCCGCGATTTCGCCCTCCAGCCGCGCGGCCGGGATGATCGCGCCGGGAGCGGTCATGACGGCTGCCGCTCGCGCCCGGCCCGCATCGCCCGGCGTTTCGACATCGTCGCGGCGCGGTCCCCGGCATCGGTTTGGGGCGCGGGGGCGGGTGCGGCGCCGCCGCTGCCGTCGATGTGCCGGGCGAGATCGCGCAGCACCGGAAAGCGGAAGATGTCGGTGATCGCCAGCGCCGGCAGGGCGAAGGCCTCGCGGATGCCGCGATGCGCCTGCACCGCCAGCAGCGAATGCCCGCCGAGGTCGAAGAAATTGTCCCCGGGCGCGATCTGCGCCACGCCCAGGACAGAGGTCCAGATCGCGGCGATGCGGCGCTCGGTATCCGAGGCATCGGTGGCGCCGGCGGGTTGCGTTGCCGCCCGCCGGGACCGGCGCACGGGTTCGGGCAGGGCGGCGCGGTCGATCTTCTTGTTGGGCGTGAGCGGCATCGCGTCGAGCTGCACCAGGTCGGCGGGCACCATCGCCTCCGGCAGCGCGGCCTTCAGCCTCTCGCGCAGCGCGTCCGCGTCCACGGTGCGGGGGGCGGTGAAATAGCCCGCCAGCCGCAGATCGCCGGCCCGCGCCCGGCGCGCCACCGCCACCGCATCGGTGGCGCCGGCAGCCCTCAGCGCGGCCTCGATCTCGCCCGGTTCGATGCGGTGGCCGCGGATCTTGACCTGGTGGTCGTCGCGGCCGAGGAACTGCAGCCCGCCATCCGCTGTCCGCCGGACGACGTCGCCGGTGCGGTACATGCGCGCCCCGCCGTCGCCGAACGGATCTGGCACGAACCGCTCCGCGTTCAGATCGTCGCGCCGCCAATAGCCGCGCGCCACCCCGTCGCCGGCGATGGCAAGCTCGCCCGCCACCCCCACCGGCGCCGGCGCGCCGGTTCCGTCCAGCACGTAGAGGCGGGTATTGGCCAGCGGCCGGCCGATGGGCAGGACCGGGCCGGGATCGGATGCGCGCACCTCGTGACAGGCCGACCAGACGGTGGTTTCGGTGGGTCCGTACATGTTGAGGATGCGCGCGCCGGTCGCGCCGCGCAGATCGTCGGCCAGGCCGGCCGGAAACGCCTCGCCCCCGATCAGCAACTGCCGCAGGCCGCGCAGCGCGGTGC
Source organism: uncultured Roseovarius sp. (assembly GCA_964574045.1). Taxonomy (GTDB): domain Bacteria; phylum Pseudomonadota; class Alphaproteobacteria; order Rhodobacterales; family Rhodobacteraceae; genus Roseovarius. The sequence continues at coordinate 16,740 of CAZNMK010000005.1, forward strand.
GGGCCTCGTCGTTCTCGACCAGGATGCGCGCCATGCTCGGCGTGCATTGCAGATGGGTGGCATTGTGGCGGATGATCTGCGCGGCGAGCGAGAAGTCGTCGTCGGCCAGGCTGGCGGGCGCGTTGGCGGCATCCATCACCTGCTTGAGCCGTGCGATGCCCTCCATGATCAGCGGCGGCGCGATGCCGTAGTCCACGAGGCAGGCGATCTCGGTCACGCCGATCCGCTTGAGCTGCTCGGCCCGCGCGACACCGTCCTCGACGGTTCCGAAAAGGCCCGAATCCTCGAAATAGCGCTCGAAGGCGAACTCCAGGATCGCGTCGACCTCATCGGCGGCAAGCGTGTCGAGGTCCATCTCGAACGGCGAATTCACCCCCTTGGGCCGCTTGAAGGCGGGAAAGACCCAGGCGAATTTCTTGATCAGCCCGGCGGCGCTGGCCATGTAGGATTTCATCGGCCCGTGCGCCACCTCGCGCGCGGTCTCGCGGTCCTCGGCGATGAAGCTGTGCAGCATCAGCGTGACCTTGAAATCGGCCGGATCGTGGCCCGCGCCGCGCAGCGCCGCATGGTAAAGCTTGATCTTTTCGGCCACCTCGTCGATGGACTGGCCCAGCAGGTGGGTCAGTACATGCGCGCCGTGTTCGCCGGCCTCGCGCCAGGTGTCGGGGTTGCCGGCGATGGTGACCCAGCATTCGGGCGCCTCGGAGACCGGGCGCGGCAGGGTCGTGACCGGGATCATGTTGCCGTCGCGGTCGGGAAACTCCACCGCCTCGCCGCGCCAGAGCCGGCGCAGCTTGTCCATCGCGTCGAATAGCGCGCGCTTGTTGTCGGGCGGGCTGTTCTCGGGGCGCAGCACGAAATCGTGCGGATGCCAGCCCGAGGCCAGGCCAAGCCCCGCGCGCCCGTTGGTGAGGTTGTCGATCACCGCCCAGTCCTCGGCAATGCGGGCGGGGTGGTGGAGCGGCGCCACGATGGAGCCGGCGCGCACCCCGATGTTGCCGGTGACCGCCGCCACCGCCGCGCCCGAGACGGCGGGGTTGGGATAGGGGCCGCCGAAGGCGTGGAAATGCCGCTCGGGCGTCCAGATCGCGGCAAAGCCGTTTTCGTCGGCATAGCGCGCGGCATCGAGCAGGAGCTGGTATTTCCGCCGCCCCGGCCCGTCGTCGTTGCCCCAGAAATAGATCGAGAAATCCATCGGCCGCCCGCTGGCCGCGATCGGCCCCTTCGAGACCGCGGCGCGCGTTTCGTCGCCGCTGATCACGACCTTGAAACCATTCGCCAGCGTATAGAAGAGTTCCAGCACCGAGATGTCGAAACCGATGCTCGTCACCGCCATCCACACCGCGCCCTCGGGCCGGTCGACATGCGCATCCATGCCGCGAAAGAAGTTGGCGACGTTGCGGTGGGCGACCATCACCCCCTTGGGCCGGCCGGTCGAACCGGAGGTATAGATCAGATAGGCCAGGTCGTCGGGCCCGCTGCCGCCATCGACATCGCCGGCCTCTCCCGTGCCGGTGTCCTCCAGCCGGATGATCCTTGCGCCGGTGTCGGGCAGCAGGTCGGCGGTTGCGCCATGCGCCAGCACCACCCGCGCGCCGCTGTCGCGCAGCATGTGTTCCAGCCGGCTGGCGGGATGGTCGGGGTCGAGCGGCACATAGGCGCCGCCCGCCTTGAGGATCGCCAGCGCGCCGACCACGAGATCGGCAGAGCGGCGCAGGCACAGCCCGACATGCACGTTGCGCCCGACGCCCGCGGCCTGCAGCGCGCGCGCGGCGCGGTTGGCGCGGGCGTTCAGTTCGGCGAAACTGAGGCTTTCGTTCTCGAACACCAGCGCCGTGGCGTCGGGGGTGCGGGCCGCCTGCATCTCGAACGCGCGGTGGATGGTCAGGGTGGTGTCGTACTCCGCGCCGGTGTCGTTCCAGCCATTGATCAGGCGTTCGCGTTCGGCCCGCGGCAGGGCGCGCAGCTCGGCCATGCGCAGCGTCCCGGGCGGGGTCGCGGCGGCGCGTTCCAGCATCGCATCGAGGCGCGTGCGCAGGATCGCGATGGCATCGTCATCGAGGCGGGCCCGGTCGAAGCGCAGGGTGCAGGTGCCGTCGTCCCCCAAGATGGCGACAATGACGGCACCGTCGGGTGCGTCCGCGCCCTCTGCGATCGCCGCCTGCGGCACGCCCATGCCGGCCAGCGCCGGGTCGCGCAGGGGCAGGTCGGCCGGAAAGCCGCCGCGATCCCGTATCGTGCCGATTTCGCCGGCCAGCGCGGCGGCGGCCTCTTGCAGGGTGGCATCGCCGCCGGCATCGAGCCCCAGCGGCACCCAGGGCGCGGCAATGGCCGGCACCCGCGCGCACGGATCGGCCGGGGCGGCGGGGACATAGGCGATATCGCCCGCGTCGAGCCCCGCCCCCTGCAGCGCCCATGCGGCGAGGATCGCAAGCGCGGCATCCCGCCCCAGCCCGCCGGGCAGCACAACGGTCTCATCGGTCCAGTCCGGTGCGCCGGCAGCGGCGGTGGCCAGCGGCACCGTCACCGGCCGTGCCCGTGCGAGCCGCGCGCGCCAGTATCCCTGATGGCGGGCCAGCCGTTCGGCGGCCTCCTGCGCCGCTGCCGCCTGCGCCGCGTCGAGCGCCGGCAGCGTGTCGCCGACGGCAAGCCGCCCGTGCAGCACGGTCGGCCTGCCGGCGGCATCGACGATGCGCGCGAGCCGCAGCGCGCCATCGGGCGTGGCCACGCCCAGGCTGTCGCCCGCTACCTCGATCACCTCGCCCGGCGCAGCGGCCCCGGCCGGGCCGGCAAGCGTCGCCTCGCGCACGAACAGCGTGTCGTCCCCCACCAGCAGCCGGGGCAGGCCGAGCGGGTTCCAGTAGCCGCCGAAGTCGAGCGCGCGCACCAGCCGCGCCAGCTCCGCCGCCGGGCGGGCGAAATCGAGGTATCCGGCCCCGGCGGGGCGTTTCGTGCCGGCGAAATAGCGCCGTCCGGCCCGGTCCTGCGGCTGCGGCGCCAGGGTGCCGGCCTCGATCCGACCGACCAGCGCGGCAAAACCGTCGAGCCCGGCGGCATAGCACTTGGCATTGAGCGAATGCGCGGTTTCGTCCGTTGCGACGGGCACTTCGCGGGTCACAAGGATGTCGCCGGTGTCGATGCCCGCCTCCATCATGTGCCAGGTGACGGCGTGGGTCCGCGCGCCCCCGAGCAGCGCCCAGACCGGCGTGTTGAGCCCGGCCATGCCCGGCAGCGGCCCGTCGTGAAAGTTGATCGCGCCGCGGGCGGGCAGCGCCAGGATGTCGGCGGGGATCACCGCCAGGTTGGCGATGCTGAAGAGCCAGTCGAACCTGTCCGGCCCGGCGGCGCGCAGCGCCTCGGGGGTGTCGTGTACGTCAATACCGTGTTCCCCCGCCCAGGCGCGCAGCTGCGGGTTGCGCGTCACCACGGCGCGGATGGCGTGGCCGCGCTCGACGAGCTGTCCGCCGCAGCCGGCAAGGAGGGAGTCGTCGCCAACAAGTACACAGGAAAAACGGGTCATTTCGAGTCCTCCATGACGGGATCGGTGATCGGGGCCACCGCCGCGCGGGCGGCGGGCCGGGCGATGTTGCGCGCGAGGTGCACGATGAGGTCGCGCAGGAAATGCGGCGGGTCGAGCAGCGGCCTGCCCGTCAGCGCCACGCGCAGGCGCCACAGCGCGGCGCCGCCCGCGCGCGCCAGCGTGGCGCCCAGCGCGTAGGCGCGGCCGTGGTTCCTGATGAAATAGTAAAGCCGCGAATCGAACCAGTATTGCGGCGTGCGGGTCCAGCGTTTCATGCCCGTCGAGGAAGAGCCCTCGTGCAGCACGACGCTGCTCGTCACGTACCAGGTCCGCCACCCGGCGCGGGCGGCGCGCAGGCACAGGTCGGTTTCCTCGAAATAGAGAAAGAAGGTCTCGTCGAAGAGGCCGATCTCGTCGAGCATCCGCCGCCGCATCAGGGCCGAGGCCCCGGCGACCCAGTCGACGGCGCGGTTCTCGCGCGGCAGCGGCAGGGGGATGACGGCGTTTTTCAGGGCGCGGGTGACGAGACCGGTACGCGCCGCGCCTTCCATCTCGCCCGCGATGGTGGGAAAGCGGAACGCGGTCTGGTGCGGTGCGCCGTCGATGCCGCGGATGGCGCTGCCGGCGATGCCGGCGCCGGGATTGCGGCGCATGAAGCTCAGCAGGCTGCGGATCGCGCCGGGCTGCGGAAAGGCGTCGGAATTGAGCAGGTAGACGTAATCGGGCCGGCTGCCGTCCGACAGCCCGGCGCGGATGGCAAAGTTGTTGCCGGCGCCGAAGCCGCCGTTGCGGGCCGACTGCAACAGCCGCACGCGCCCGTTCGCGCCCCAGCCGTTGCGTTCGATCGCCGCCGACAGGACGGCGCAGGAATCGTCGCCCGAGCCGTTGTCGACGACGACGATCCCGCCTCCGATGCCCGCCATCTCGCGCACCGCCGCGTCGAGCGCCTTGAGCGTCAGTTCGGGCGTGCGGAAATTCAGGATGACGGTCAGGACCGTGGGGTCTGTCATGGGCTCTACTCCGCCGCCGCCAGCGGGGCCGTTCCGGCGGCTGCCGGTGCCGCCGTTTCGGCCTCGTCGATGAGGCTGCCGATGTGTTTGGCCAGGACGCTCACATTGGGCGTCAGCACCATGCTGTCATGGTCGCCGGGCACCTCGTTCACCGTCAGCGCCGGTGCCCAGCGCCGCCAGCCGTTATCCTCGAACACGTACTCGCGCTCGGCGCTGACCCAGTTGCCGCCCGTGACCTTCCAGTGCCGGTCGAGCGGCGGGCGAAAGAGCGCGAGCGGCCCGTCCCACGGGCGCAGGTCGTAGCGTGCCACTGCGCCACGGAACGCCATCTCGATGCGGCGGTTGTTGAAGCCGCCCTCGGCATCCGCCTGTACGCCCCCGGCGCCGCGTGCCCGTTTCGCCTTTTCCCAGGCCCAGCGGCTTTGTGCCCATTCCAACAGGTAACGCGGCCCACCCCGGCGGATGTCGTGCAGCTTCATCAGTGCCTTGTCGGCGGGTTTCAGCGCCGGGCGCACGGGCAGGGGCGTATCCAGCATCAGCAGCATCGCCACCTCGGCGCCGCCGGCGCGCAGCTGCTGCGCGATCTCGTAGGCGGTGATGCCGCCGCCGGAAAAGCCGCCGATGAGGTACGGCCCCTGCGGCTGGATCGCGCGTATCTCGGCGATGTGGGCGGCGGCGGCCTCTTCGATGGTCTCGTGCGGCGCCTCGCTGCCGATCAGCCCGCGCGCCTGCAGCCCGTAGACCGGGCGCTCGTTCATTTGCAGGGCGAGGTGTCGCAGGTTCAGCACGTTGCCGAACATGCCGGCAACGATGAAAAGCGGCGTGCGCCCCGATTTCGCCGCGCCATCGAGCCGCACGGCATGACGCAGGCGCGGCGCGGATTCCGCCTCGGCCGCCGCGTCCGGCGCTGACGCGCCGCCGCCGCCGCCCGCCTCGATCAGCGCCGCCAGCGCGGCGACGGTCGGCGCCTCGAGCAGTGCCGAGATCGGCAACTGCACGCCCATGTCGCGCTTGACGGCGGCAAAGAGGCGCACCGCCAGCAGCGAATGCCCGCCCAGATCGAAGAAACTGTCGTGAATGCCGATGGGGTCGATGCCCAGCAGCCCCTGCCACAGCGCGGCGAGGCGGGTCTGGGTCGCGGTTTCGGGCGCGGCATAATCGGCGTCGAGCTGCGGGCGCTCGAAGGATTGCGCCTGCCGCGCGGGTTCGCGCGCCTCGGCAAGGCGGATCAGATCGTCCAGGGCGATGGGCGATACGGCGATCTGTGCCTCGTCCCGTTCCAGCGCGCGGCAGAGCGCCTCTGCGCCCTCATCCGGGCGGATGCCGAGCGCCAGCAGGCGCTGCATCTGCCGGTCGGCCGCATTGGGCGCGCGTGCCGGCGCGGCATCGGCAAAGACCACGTCGTCGGCCGGTGCGACCGGGGACGATTCCAGCGTCGCCGTGGCCGTCAGCCGCTGCATCTGGAAATCCTCGATCTCGGCGATGACGGTGCCGTCGGGCGCCGCCAGCATCACGTCGAACGCCGCGACACCTGCCCCGCCATCGGTCTCGGGGCGCAGCCGCACATGGCTGACGATCTCGGCCGGCATCGCCCGCCAGACCCGGATACGGCCATAGCCGACCGGCACCCACAGCCGGTCGGGGACATAGCCCCCGATCAGTTCCATCGCCCAGCCGGTGGCAAGGTCGAGCATCGCCGGATGTAGGACGAAACCGGCGTCCATGTCGCCGCGCGCGCTGTCGGGCAGGGCCAGCCGGGCCAGCCCCTCGGCCTGTCCGACCCGTGCCTCGCGCACCACCCGCCAGCGCGGACCGAAGCGCAGATGCGCCTCTTGCGGCGAGGCAAAACCATCCGTACCCGTATGGACGGACGGCACGGTGCAGCGCGCCGAGATCGCGTCGATGTCGAGCGGCATGGGCGGCGCCCCGGCGGGGCGGGCCAGCCGGGCCCGGGCATTCAACACCATGCCGTCGCGGCCCTCGACGCGGGCCGCGCCGCGGATCTCGATCCGGCCGTCCTCGTCATGGCTGCCGATCTCGACCCTGCGGGGCGCGTCGCCGGGCAGGTCGAGCGGGCGCAGAAAGACCATGTCGCACAGGTCCAGCGGCAGGGTGCCGCCGGCGGCAAGGCGGGATTGCAGCGCCAGCTCGACAAAGCCGGTGCCGGGCAGCACGGCAAGGCCGGCGGCGGTGCGGTGCTCGTCGACGAGCCAGCTTTCGCCGGGGTCGAGCGTCAGGCGTGTGCGGCTGCCGCCCGCATCGTGCGCCACCGCGTCGATGAGCGGCGCACTGGCCGGCGTCCAGTCGGGCCCGGCGCTGCCGCCCTGCCGCGCCGCCATGCGCGCGGCCATCCCGACTTCGGCCCAGATACCCCAGTCGATTGCCAGAACCCGCGTCGTGCCGTTGCTGCGCGCGCGGGCAAAGGCGTTGAGGTACTCGTTGGCGGCGACATAGTCGATCTGCCCCTCGGGGCGGGTGACGGTGCTGGTCGAGGAACACAGGATCATCGCGTCGAGCGTGCCATCGGGGAAGAGCGCGTCGAGCACCCTGAGCCCGTGTACCTTGGGGGCGAGGACATGCTCGATATCCGCCTCGTCCTTGCTCAGCAGAGGCGCGTCGTCGATCGCGCCGGCGGCGTGGATCACCCCGTGGATGGCGCCGAATTCGGCGCGTGCCCGCGCCACCGCGCGGCCCGTCTGCTCGATGTCGCAGATGTCGGCCTGCAGGGCGCGCACCTGCCCGCCCAGCGCCTCGATCTCCTGCAGGGCGCGAATGCGCCGGGCGGTGGGGTGGGTATCGGCATGGGTGTCGAGCACGGCCTGCCAGTCCGCCCGCGCGGGCAGCGGGCCGCGTGAGACCAGCACGATGTTGGCGCGGTGGCGGCGGGCGAGGTCGCGCGCGATGCTCAGCCCGATGCCGCCCAGCCCGCCGGTGATCAGGTAGGTGCCGCCGTCGCGCAGGCGCGCCTTGTCACCCGTTTCCGCGACCGGCAGCGGCAGGGGTTTCCAGATCTGCTCGAACCGCCGCCCGTCGCGCCATGCGGCGGTGGTGCTGGCGGGATCGGCCAGCAGTTCCTCCAGCAGCGTATCGGGCGGCATGGCGGTGCCGGCCACGGGCGCCGCCCCGCGCAGACGGGCCAGCAGGCCGGGGCGCGCGGCGGCGGTCGGCGGCGGGGGGATGTCGAGCGTCGCCACCGTCATGCCCGGCAATTCCTTGGGGATCGCCCCCGCCGCGCCCGCGATCATCGCCTTTTCGGGATAGGGCAGCGGCTCGTCCGCCACCTGCGCCGCGCCGGTGGTCAGGACGGTGGCATGCACGCGCTCGGGGCGTTCGACCGCTTCGAGCGCCTGCGCCAGATGCGTCAGGCTGTAGAGGCCATGCTCGACGTTGCGGGTGAAGAAATCGCTGCCGGGGCGGAAGCTCTCCTCTCCGGTGACGAGCCAGGCATGCAGGATGCGCCGCGGCAGGCGGCCGTCGGCCGCCAGCGCCTGCATCAGCTGCGCATAGCCCTCGCCGCCCCGATCGGGGGCGAGGCGGTAGGTATCGGCCGACACCCGGGCAAAGCTGTCGCCGCGGCGCACGATGACGATGCGGTGTCCGGCGGCGGCAAGCCGCGCGGCGGCCGCATCCGCGATGCCGCATTCGTCGGCGAAGACGAGCCAGTCCTGCGGGTCGTCGCCGCCCAGGGCCGCCAGCGTCGCCACGTCGCAGACGGCGAAACGCGGCTGCCAGACGGGGCGATAGCCCCAGCCGGCGATGTCGTTCTCGCGGCTGAGCGCCGGTTCGGCGATGCCCTGCCGGGCGGCGCCGGGCTCGATGAAATATCG
>CAZNMK010000006.1:0-14463 GCA_964574045.1 uncultured Roseovarius sp.
CGCGGCGAGGACGTGCGCCCGTTTGTCTCCGTCGCGCACCACCTCTCGTCGCTCGGATTCAGCGCGCCCGCGATCCTCGCCGAGGACAGCGCGACCGGCCTGCTGCTGCTCGAAGATCTCGGCGACGCCCTCTTCGCACGCCTGCTCGAGACCACGCCCGAGCTGGAAAACAGTCTCTATTGCGGGGCAATCGACGTTCTCGCCGCATTGCATCGCGCGCCACCGCCAGAAAGCCTCGCGGCCTATGATGCACCGCTGATGACACGGCTTGCCGCACTCGCCTTCGACTGGAACCGCCCCGGCGCCACGGGCGACCCCGGAGACCCCGGCGACCGGCTGAAAACGCGGTTTTGCGCCGTGTCAGAGCCGCTTTTGGCGCTTCACGCCGCGAAATGCGATGTGCTGATCCTGCGCGACTATCACGCCGAAAACCTGCTCTGGCTGCCCGATCGCACCGGGCTTGCGCGTATCGGCCTGCTCGATTTCCAGGACGCGCTGGCGGGCCACCCCGCTTATGATCTCGTCTCGCTCCTGCAGGACGCGCGGCGCGACGTGCCGGCCCGGATCGAAGAGGCGATGCTGGCCCGCTACATCGCCGCCGCCGGACAGGACGGCGACAGCTTCGTCATCGCCTATCGCCTGCTCGGGGCGCAACGCAACCTGCGCATCCTCGGCGTCTTCGCCCGGCTCTGCCTGCGCGACGGCAAGCCGCGCTATGTCGACCTCATCCCGCGGGTCTGGACACATCTGCGGCGCGATCTGGATCATCCGGCGCTGGCATCCCTGCGACAGGCACTGTCAGGCGCCCTGCCCGCCCCGACACCGTCAACCCTTGCCCGGCTGAAAGACCAATGCGCGACCATCCCCGTTCCGTCCTGATCTTCGCCGCCGGGTTCGGCACGCGGATGGGCGCGCTCACGGCCGAGCGGCCCAAGCCGCTGTTGCCGGTGGCGGGTCGGCCGCTGATCGACCGCGCGCTGGCGCTGGCCCGCGATGCCGGCACCGGGCGGATCGTCGTCAACCTGCACTACAAGGCCGAAATGCTGCGCCAGCACCTGGCCGGCAGCGGCGCGATCCTGTCCGAAGAGATGCCTGAGATCCTCGAAACCGGCGGCGGGCTGCGCGCCGCGCTGCCGCTTTTGGGGCCGGGGCCGGTGTTCACGCTGAATTCCGATGCCGTCTGGTCGGGGCCGAACCCGCTGCGCCTGCTGGCCGAGGCGTGGGAGCCCGGCCGGATGGATGCGCTGCTCCTTTGCGTCGAAAAGGAGCGCGCGCGCGGCCACCGGGGCGCCGGGGATTTCACCATCGGCAAGGGCGGGTGCGCCACCCGCGGCCCCGGCGCGGTGTTCTCGGGCGCGCAGATCGTGCGCACCGATGCGCTGGACGATATTCCCCAAACCGCCTTTTCGCTCAACCTCCTGTGGGACCGGATGCTGGCCGACGGGCGCCTCTTTGCGCTGACCTACCCTGGCCGCTGGTGCGATGTCGGCCGGCCCGAGGGCATCGCCCTGGCCGAAACCATGCTGGAGGAACCGGATGTTTGACCCCTCCGCCATCCCGCGCGTGTTCGCGGTGCCGCTTGGCGTCGATTTCCCCAGGGCGCTGGTGCGCGGGCTGAGCGAACGCAGCGCCGGCACCCCGCCGGAGGCGCTGGCGCGGGTGCAACTCATCGTCAACACCCGCCGCATGGCGCGGCGCATTCAGGCCCTGTTCGACGAGGGCCCGGCGCTGCTGTTGCCGCGTATCGGGCTGGTTACCGATCTGGGCGAGACGCAGATGGCCGATGCGGTCCCGCCCCCGGTGTCGCCGCTGCGGCGGCGGCTGGAGCTGATGCAACTGGTCTCGGCGCTCCTCGACCGGCAGCCGGACCTGGCCCCGCGCAGCGCGCTTTACGATCTGGCCGACAGCCTGGCCGCGCTGATGGACGAGATGCATGGCGAAGGCGTTTCCCCCGATGCGATCGACGCGCTGGACGTGTCCGACCAGTCCGGGCACTGGGCGCGTATCCGGGCGTTTCTGGGCATAGTTCGTCACAATTTCCAGGGCGATGACGCCGCCCCCGACACCGAGGCGCGCCAGCGCCTGGTCATCGAGGCGCTGGCGCGCAGTTGGCGCTCGGATCCGCCGGAGCACCCGGTGATCCTAGCCGGTTCCACCGGCTCGCGCGGGGCGACGCAGTTGCTGATGCGGGCGGTCGCGCGGCTGCCCCGGGGCGCGGTCGTGCTGCCCGGCTTCGACCGCGACCTGCCGGGCGATGTCTGGCAGGCGCTTGCGGACCCGCTGCAGGGCGAGGACCACCCCCAGGCCCGTTTCGCCCGGCTGATGCAGGAGCTCGGCATCGGCCCCGACGACATCGCCGACTGGACCGATGCCGCCCCTGCCTGCCCGCCGCGCAACCGTTTGGTGTCGCTGGCGCTCAGACCCGCGCCGATCACCGATCAGTGGCGGCGCGACGGGCCGGGGCTGCGCGACATCCCCCGCGCGATGGCCGATCTCACCCTGCTCGAGGCGCCCGGCCCCCGGGCCGAGGCGATGGCCATCGCCCTGCGCCTGCGTCAGGCCGCCGAGGACGGGCAGAGCGCGGCGCTGATTACCCCCGACCGCACGCTCGGCCGCCGGGTCGCCGCCGCGCTCGACCGCTGGCACATCCGCCCCGACGACAGCGCCGGCGTGCCGCTGCACCGTTCGGCCCCCGGCCGTTTCCTGCGCCACGTGGCCGAGCTGTTTCACCTGCCGCTGTCGGCCGAGGCGCTGCTGACGCTGCTCAAGCACCCGCTCGCGCATACCGGCGGCGACCGCGGCCCGCATCTGCGCCTCACGCGCGAGCTGGAGCTGCACCTGCGCCGCCACGGCCCGCCCTACCCCGACACCGCCGACCTGCGCGCCTGGGCCGCCGGCACGCGCGACCCGCTGGCGCCGGACTGGGCGGAATGGGCGATCGCCTGTTTCGCCGGCCGGCAGAGCGCGGGCGAAGAGCCCGTGCAATCCCGCGTCGCCCGTCACATCGCGCTGGCCGAACGCATCGCCCAGGGTATGTCGGGCCACGGCAGCGGCGAGCTGTGGCTCGCGGACGCCGGGAGCGAAACCCGAAGAACAGTCTCTGACCTGGCCGAAAACGCGCCGTTTGCCGGTGCGCTCAATGCCCGCGACTATGGCACGCTGGTGCATGCCGTGCTGGCGCGCGCGCAGGTGCGCAGCGCCGTGGCCTCCCATCCGCTGATCCGCATCTGGGGCACGCTCGAGGCCCGTGTGCAGGGCGCCGACCTGCTGATACTGGCGGGGTTGAACGAGGGCAGCTGGCCCCGGACCCCACCGCCCGATCCGTGGCTCAACCGGGCCTTGCGCGCGCAGGCGGGGCTCATGCTGCCCGAACGCCGGATCGGGCTGTCGGCACATGACTTTCAGCAGGCAGTGCTGGCACCCGAGGTATGGCTCACCCGCGCGCTGCGCTCGGACGATGCCGAAACGGTGCCGTCGCGCTGGCTCAACCGGCTGCAAAACCTGCTCGCGGGCCTGCCCGGCCAGGGCGGAACCGAGGCGCTCGAGGCGATGCGCGGCCGCGGCGACCGCTGGCTGCGGCTGGCCGAGACGTTCGAGGCGCCCGGGCGCGTGGCGCCCGCCCCTCGCCCCTCGCCCCGCCCGCCGGCCGGGGTGCGCCCGCGAAAGCTGTCCGTGACCGAGGTCCAAACGCTGATCCGCGACCCCTATGCAATCTACGCCAGGCATGTGCTCGGGCTGCGTCCGCTCGACCCGCTGATGCGGCTGCCCGATGCGCTGTTGCGCGGCACCGTCCTGCACAAGGCGATGGAGCGCTTTATCAAGGCCACGCTGGACGACCCCGAGCGCCTGACGCCCGCGGCGCTGATCGCCGAAACAGTCACTGTTCTGGCCGAAAACGTACCCTGGGCCGAGGCGCGGCTGCTCTGGCAGGGGCGGCTGGAACGGGTGGCCGAAGCCTTTGTCGAGGCCGAGGAAGAGCGCCGCCGAACCGCCCGGCCTGCGGCCTTTGAAGTCACCGGCGCGGCCGGGGTGCCCGAGCTCGGCTTTACCCTGTCGGCCAAGGCCGACCGCATCGACATCGACGAAAGCGGCGCGCTGCATATCTACGACTACAAGACCGGCGCCCCGCCCAAGGCAAAGCAGCAGGCGCATTTCGACAAGCAGCTTCTGCTCGAGGCCGCGATCGCCACGCGGGCGGGGTTCGGCCCGCTGCCGCCCTCGCCCGTCGCCAGCGCCGCCTATCTGGGGCTGGGCAACGGCGCGCCGGCGGTGGCCGCGCCGCTGGACACCGAGCCGCCCGAAAAGGTGTGGGACGAATTTCGCCGCCTCATCGCCGCCTACCTGTCGCCCGGCCGGGGCTACACCTCGCGCCGGGCGGTGGAAAAGACCCTTTTTCCCGGCGATTACGACCAGCTCGCCCGCGCCGGGGAATGGGACGCCACCGACGAACCCGACAGCCGCGAGGTGGGCCGATGACACGCCACGACGAGGCCACCATGCGCCAGATCGCGGCATCGCGGCCGGGGATGTCGACCTGGGTTTCGGCCAACGCCGGGTCGGGCAAGACCAAGGTGCTGACCGACCGCGTGGCGCGGCTCTTGCTCGACGGGGCCGATCCGCAGCATATCCTGTGCCTGACCTACACCAAGGCCGCGGCGGCGGAGATGCAGAACCGCCTGTTCGCGACCCTGGGCACCTGGGCGATGCTGCCCGATGACGCGCTGATCGACCGTATCCGCGGGCTGGGGCACGATTTCCGCGCGGCGGCGCCGGCGCTCGCCCATGCCCGCAGCCTCTTTGCCCGCGCCATCGAAACCCCCGGCGGGCTGAAGATCCAGACCATCCATTCGTTCTGCAGCGCGCTGTTGCGGCGTTTCCCGCTCGAGGCCGGCGTGACCCCCCATTTCACCGAGATGGAAGAGCGCGCCGCCGAGCTGCTGCGGGCCGAGGTCGTCGAACGCATCGCCGCAGGGCCGCAGGCCGACCGCCTGCGCGCCCTCGCCCGGCACCTGTCTGGCGATACGCTGGTGGATCTGACCAAGCAGATCGCGATCCACCGCGCCGCCTTTGCCGATGTCGGCGGCGATGTCGATCTGGCGTGCCTTTTCGGCCTGCCGTCCGGCTGCACGCGCGACAGCCTCGCCGCCGAGGTGTTCATGGGCGGCGAGGCCGCGCTGTTGGGCGATCTCGTCGCCGCGCTGCTGGCAAGCAGCAGCAATGACGTGAAGGCGGCCGCAAAGCTGATGCGGATAACGGCGCTCGATTTCGATGCGCTGCCGGTGCTGGAGAACGTGTTCCTGACCGGGGAGAAGGCGAACGAGCCGTTTTCAGCCAAGATAGGCTCTTTCCCGACCAGATCCTGCCGCGAGGGGCTGGCGCACCTGATGCCGCGGCTCGACGATCTCATGCTGCGGGTCGAGGCCGCGCGCGAACGGCGTCTGGCAATGCAGGCGATGGAAAAAACCCGTGCCCTTCACGATTTCGCGCAGGTCTTTCTGCCCGCCTACGAAGAGGCCAAGCTGCTGCGCGGATGGCTCGACTTCGACGACCTGATTCTGGGCGCGCGCGACCTGCTGGCCGACCGGCGGGTGGCCGACTGGGTGCTGTACAAGCTCGACGGCGGCATCGACCACATCCTGGTGGACGAGGCGCAGGACACCAGCCCGGTACAATGGCAGGTGATCGAGCGGCTGGCGCAGGAATTCACCAGCGGCGAGGGCACGCGCCCGGCGGCCCGGCGCACGATTTTCGCGGTCGGGGACAGGAAACAGTCGATCTATTCCTTCCAGGGGGCCGACCCACGCGAATTCGACCGCCTGCGCCACGAATTCGGCCAGCGGCTGGCGGCCACGCCGACACCGCTGCAGACCGTCGCGATGGAGCATTCCTTTCGCTCTTCGCCGGCGGTTCTGGACCTGGTCGATGCCACCTTCGAGGGGATGGAAGACAGCGGTTTTTCGCCGGAACAGAGCCACAAGGCGTTCAAAGCCGCGATGCCCGGCCGGGTCGATCTGTGGCCGCCGGTAGAGGCGCCGGAAACCCCCGAAGAACCCGAATGGTACAACCCGCTCGACATCCGCAGGCCCGACGATCCGGGCATGGTGCTGGCGCGCACGGTGGCCGATGCCATCGCGGCCATGATCGGCACGCCGCTGCCCGACGAGACCGGGCAGGGCGCGCGGCCGATCGCGCCGGGCGACATCATGGTGCTGGTGCAGCGCCGCTCGCCGATGTTTCACGAGATCATCCGCGCCTGCAAGACCCGCGGCCTGGCCGTCGCCGGGGCCGACCGGCTGAAGATGGGCGCCGAACTGGCGGTCAGGGATCTGGTCGCGTTGCTGTCGTTCCTCGCCACGCCGGAGGACAGCCTGTCGCTGGCCACGGTGCTGCGCTCGCCGCTTTTCGGCTGGGACGAGGGCGCGCTCTACGATCTCGCCCAAGGCCGGGCGCAGCCCTATCTCTGGGCCGAGCTGCGCGACCGGGGGGCGGAGTTCCCCGGCGCGCTGGCGGCGCTCGACGACCTGCTGTCGCAGGCCGATTACCTGCGCCCCTTCGAGCTGATCGAGAGGGCTCTGACGCGCCACGACGGGCGGCGCCGGCTTCTGGCGCGGCTGGGGGCCGAGGCCGAGGACGGCATCGACGCGCTGTTGGCGCAGGCGATGGCGTATGAACGCACCAGTGTCGACAGCCTGACGGGTTTTCTGGTGTGGCTGGAGGCCGGCGAGCTTGAAATCAAGCGCCAGATGGACAGCACCGGCAACCGCATCCGGGTGATGACGGTGCACGGCGCCAAGGGGCTGGAGGCGCCGGTCGTGATCCTGCCCGATACCGCGTTGATCAGGGCCCGCAACGATGGCCAGATCGCCGCCGGCCCGGTGCCGATCTGGCGGATGACCAGGCCCGAGGCGCCACAGGTTCAGCGGCAGGCGGACGAGGCCGCGCAGGCCGCCGGCGCGGCCGAGCGCGACCGCCTGCTTTACGTGGCCATGACCCGCGCCCGGCAGTGGCTGATCGTCGCCGCGGCGGGCGACCTGGGCAAGGGCGGGCAAAGCTGGCACGACAAGGTGCGCACGGGGCTCGAGCGGCTGGGGGCGCGGCCTCTCGCGTGCCCCACCGGCGTCGGGCTGCGCCATGAATTCGGCGCCTGGCCCGATACGGCGGTCACGGCCGGGGAAACGAAAACGCCGCCTCTGCCCGCGGTTCCGGCGTTCCTGTCCGCCCCGGCGCCCGAATCGCCGCCGGCCCCGGCGGCGCTCAGCCCGTCCGAGCTGGGCGGGGCCAAGGCGCTGGCGGGCGACTCCGGCGCCGTGGAAGAGGCCGCCACGCGGCGCGGGCGGCTGTTGCACCGCCTGCTCGAACACCTGCCCGCCGCGCCGGCGCGCGACTGGCCGGACCTTGCCGCGCGGCTTTTGTCGGCGGGCGAGGATACCGCCCGGGGGGACGAGCTGGCCGAACTGCTGGCCGAAGCATCGGCCGTGCTGCGCGCGCCCGCGCTGGCACCGCTCTTTGGCCCCGATGCGTTGGCCGAGGTGGCGGTCGCCGCGCCGCTGGCCTCGCTCGGCAACCGGCGCATCCGCGGCGTGATCGACCGGCTGATCGTCGCACCCGACCGGGTGCTGGCGGCCGATTTCAAATCCAACGCCGTCGTCCCCGAACGGGCAGAGGACACGCCGGAGGGGCTGTTGCGGCAGATGGGCGCCTATGCCGAGGCGCTGGCGCAGGTCTATCCCGGCCGCAAGATCGAAACCGCGCTGGTCTGGACCCGCAACGCCACGCTGATGCCGCTTGCGCACGATCTGGTGTCGGCGGCGCTGCGGCGCACCCCGCCGCCTTGACGCGCCCGGCGGGCCTACCTAGGTTGCGAAACCGACGCAGACCCCATTTCCCGGAGATATGAGATCATGGCCACCGTTGCCGTTACCGACCAGACATTCGACGCCGAAGTGAAGAATTCCGATATCCCCGTCGTGGTGGATTTCTGGGCCGAATGGTGCGGCCCCTGCAAGCAGATCGGCCCCGCGCTGGAAGAGCTTTCCGAAGAGCTGAACGGCAAGGTCAAGATCGCCAAGGTCGACGTCGACGCGAACCCCAACACGGCGATGCAGATGGGCATCCGCGGCATTCCGGCGCTCTTCATCTTCAAGAACGGCGAGGTGGTATCGAACCGCTCCGGCGCCGCCCCCAAGGCCGCGCTGCAGGGCTGGATCGAAGAGTCGATCTGACCCCCGCCGGAAAGGCCGTTCAAGGGGCCGCCGGCGGGGCGGCCCTTTTCTTTTGCCCGCGATGGCTGTTGAGTGGCGGCCATGACCCTGACCGATGCCGACATGGCCGAACTCGTCGCGCTGCGGCGCGACCTGCATCGCCGGCCCGAACTTTCCGGGCAGGAGGAACGGACCGCCCGGCGAATCGCGGCGGAACTGGCGCGCCTTGACCCCCACACGCTGATCTCCGGGCTGGGCGGGCACGGGGTGGCGGCCGTCTGGCAGGGGGCCGGCGGCGGGCCGACGGTGATGTTTCGCTGCGAACTCGACGCCCTGCCCATCGAGGAGACGGGCGATGCCCCGCACCGCTCGGCCGTGCCGGGCAGGGGGCATCTGTGCGGCCATGACGGGCACATGGCGATCGTGGCCGGGCTTGCCCGCCGGTTGTCGCGACAGCCGCCCCGACGCGGGCGCGCGGTGCTCTTGTTCCAGCCGGCCGAGGAAACCGGCGCGGGTGCCGCCGCCGTCATCGCCGACACGAAATTCGCCGCCATCGCGCCGGACTATGCCTTTGCGCTGCACAACATGCCGGGGCTGCCGCTCGGTCATATCGGGCTGACCGAGGGTCCGGTCAACTGTGCCTCGCGCGGGCTGGCGGTGACGCTCAGGGGCCACCCCGCCCATGCCTCGGACCCCGAAAGCGGGCGTTCGCCGATGCCGGCGCTGGCCACGCTGATGCCGGCGCTCGCGGCGCTGGGGCACGGCACGCCGGACGATCCCGATTTCGCGCTGGCGACGGTGACCCATGCCCGCATGGGCGAACCCGCCTTCGGCATCGCGCCGGGCGAGGCCACGCTCTTCGCCACCCTGCGCACGCTGACCGACGACGCCATGGCGGCGCTGGTCGGCAAGGCGCTGGATCTCGTAACCGAAGTCGCACGCGCGCACGGGCTGGCGGCCGATCACCGTTTCGAGGATGTCTTTCGCCATTGCGAGAACCACCCGGACGCGGTGGCCGTCCTGCGCGGCGCGCTGGACCGGCTGGGAATGGCGCATTCCTCGGCCGGCCAGCCCTGGCGCGCGTCCGAGGATTTCGGCCGCTTCGGAGGGCACGCGCGCGCGGCGATGTTCCTGCTCGGCGCGGGGCGGGACCGCGCCGCGCTGCACCGTTCCGACTATGATTTCGCCGATGACCTGATCGCGCCCGGGGTGCGCATCCTCGAGGCCGTTCTGCGCGACCTGCTGGGCTGATGCGGCCTTGCGCCGCGCGGCGCGCGCTTCCATATAGGCCCGAACCGACGGAGACAGCGCATGAGCAAGGAATTCCCCGGCTGGCACGGCACCACCATCGTCGCTGTGCGCAAGGGCGGCGAGGTGGTCGTCGCCGGCGACGGGCAGGTCAGCCTCGGGCAGACCGTGATCAAGGCCGGCGCGCGCAAGGTGCGCCGCCTCAGCCCCGGCGGGTACGACGTGGTCGCGGGCTTTGCCGGCTCGACCGCCGATGCCTTTACCCTGCTCGAGCGGCTCGAGACCAAGCTCGAGGCGACGCCCGGCCAGCTCCAGCGCGCCAGTGTCGATCTGGCCAAGGACTGGCGCACCGACAAGTACCTGCAAAAGCTCGAGGCGATGCTGATCGTGACCGATGGCGCCCAGCTTTTCGTCATCACCGGCGCCGGCGACGTGCTCGAACCCGAGCACGATGTCGCCGCCATCGGCTCGGGCGGCAACTATGCGCTGGCCGCCGCGCGGGCGATGATGGAGAGCGACCGCTCGGCAGAGGAGATCGCGCGCCGGGCGATGGCGATCGCCGCCGATATCTGCGTCTACACCAACGGCTCGCTGACGGTGGAGAGGATTTCCCAATGACCGACCTCACCCCGCGCGAAATCGTCTCGGAACTCGACCGTTTCATCATCGGCCAGCAGGGCGCCAAGCGCGCCACCGCCGTGGCCCTGCGCAACCGCTGGCGGCGCAAGCAGCTTTCGGACGACCTGCGCGAGGAGGTCTATCCCAAGAACATCCTGATGATCGGCCCCACCGGCGTCGGCAAGACCGAGATCAGCCGCCGGCTGGCGAAACTCGCCCGCGCGCCCTTCATCAAGGTCGAGGCCACGAAATTCACCGAAGTGGGCTATGTCGGCCGCGATGTCGAGCAGATCGTCCGCGACCTTGTCGATATCGCCATCGCCGAGACCCGCGAGCGCATGCGAGAGGAGGTCGCCGCCAACGCCCACAAGAACGCCGAGGACCGGGTCATCGCCGCGCTGGCCGGGACGGATGCGCGCGAAGGCACGCGCGAGATGTTCCGCCGCAAGCTGCGCGCGGGCGAGCTGGACGATACCGTGATCGAGCTCGACATCGCCGAAAGCTCCAACCCCCTGGGGATGATGGACATTCCCGGCCAGCCGGGCAGCCAGATGGGGATGATGAACCTCGGCGACCTGCTGGGCAAGGCGTTCGGCGGGCGCACCGCGCGCAAGCGGCTGAGCGTCGCCGAAAGCTATGAGATCCTGATCGGCGAGGAGGCCGACAAGCTGCTGGACGACGAGACCGTCAACCGCACGGCGCTGAATGCGGTGGCGGAAAACGGCATCGTCTTTCTCGACGAGATCGACAAGGTCTGCGCCCGCGCCGAGACCCGCGGCGCCGATGTCAGCCGCGAGGGCGTCCAGCGCGACCTGCTGCCGCTGATCGAGGGCACCACCGTCAGCACCAAGTACGGGCCCGTGCGCACCGACCATATCCTCTTCATCGCCTCGGGCGCGTTCCACATCGCCAAGCCCTCGGACCTCTTGCCCGAACTGCAGGGCAGGCTGCCGATCCGGGTCGAGCTGCGGGCGCTCACCGAGGCCGATTTCGTGCGCATCCTGACCGAGACCGACAACGCCCTGACGCGCCAGTACACCGCGCTGTTGGCAACCGAGGACGTGACCGTCAGCTTTACCGACGACGGTATCGCCGCGCTCGCGCGCATCGCCGCCGAGGTCAACCAGACGGTCGAGAACATCGGCGCCAGGCGGCTTTACACGGTGATGGAACGGGTCTTCGAGGAGCTGGGCTTCACCGCCCCCGACCGCGCCGGAGAAACGGTGGTGGTCGACGCCGGTTTTGTCGAAAGGAACCTGGGCGAGCTGATGAAGTCGGCGGATTTGAGCAGGTATGTGCTGTAGAGATGGGCCGGCGTGGCCGTCCTGTTCCTGATATTGCTTCTTTCCCTTGCGGGCATTGCCGTGGCCCTGTTCTTGCCCGGTTATGGCGACCTGCTGCTTGTTGCCGGGCCTTCGGCGCTGGCCGCACTGGTGCTGCTTCTGAGCGCGTTCGCGCTGCGCAAGCGGCGGCACGGTAACTGGGTTCTGATAGACGGCTCAAACGTCATGCACTGGAAGGGCGGATCGCCCCAGGTCGAAACGCTGAAAGATGTCATCGCCAAGATCGCCGAGCAGCGCCTTTCGCCCGCCGTGGTCTTTGACGCCAACGCCGGCTATCTCCTGGCGGGCAAGTACAAGCACCATCACGCCATGGCAAAGATGGTCGGCCTGAGCGAAGACCGCGTCATGGTCGCGCCCAAGGGCACACCGGCCGACAGCTTTCTGCTGATGGCGGCACGGGATTTCGACGCGCCGATCGTCACCAACGACCGCTACCGCGACTGGGCGGGGGAATATCCCGAGATCGGCCAGCCGGGGCGCCTGATCCGAGGCGGATATAGCAAGGGCGTGCTGTGGCTTGAAAACATTCCGGCCCGGACGCACGCATAACGACGCGCACCGGGGCTTCCCTTCCCGCCGGTTTCACGCAACAGATTGTGCATGCCGGTGCCTGCCTTCCTCCGCGACAATGCGCCCTGGCTGACGGCGGGGGTATTGCTGACCTTTCTGTCGAGTTTCGGGCAGACCTTCTTCATCTCGATCTTCGCCGGCCATATCCGGGCCGATTTCGGGCTCAGCCACGGCCAGTGGGGCGGCATCTACACGCTCGGCACCGCCGCCTCGGCGCTGGCGATGGTCTGGGCCGGCGGGCTGACCGACCGTTTCCGCGTGCGGGTGCTGGCGCCTGCGGTGCTGGTGCTGTCGGCGCTGGCCTGCCTGTCGATGGCGCTCAATCCGGTGTGGTGGGGGCTTTTGCCCGTCATCTTTGCCCTGCGGTTTTCCGGCCAGGGAATGACCAGCCATATCGCCGTGGTGGCGATGGCGCGCTGGTTCATCGCCTCGCGCGGCAAGGCGCTCTCGGTGGCCACGCTGGGCTTTGCCGGGGGCGAGGCATTGCTGCCGCTGCTCTTCGTGTCGCTGATGGCGGTGTGGGACTGGCGGCTTTTGTGGTTGGTGGCGGCGCTGGTGGCGCTTTGCGGCATCCCGCTTCTGGCGCTGCTCCTGCGCCACGAACGCACGCCGCAGTCCTGGGCGCAATCCGACCGCTCGCTCGGCATGCTGGGGCGGCACTGGACCCGGCGCGAAACGCTCGGTCATTTCCTCTTCTGGTTCATGGTGCCGGCGCTGCTGGGGCCGTCGGCGTTCATCACCGCGTTCTTTTTCCACCAGGTCCATTTCGCCGCGGTCAAGGGTCTCTCGCACGTCGAACTGGTGGCGATGTTCCCGCTTTACACCGCGGTCGGCATCGGCGCGATGATGCTGTCGGGCTGGGCGCTCGACCGGGTCGGCACGCCGCGGCTCATTCCCTACATGCAGATACCGATGGTGGCGGCGTTCGCGCTCTTCGCTCTCGCGCCGGGTGCATGGACGATCCTGGCGGGGTTCGTTTTCCTGGGGCTGACGACCGGGTTCAACACCACGCTGCCCAGTGCCTTCTGGGCCGAATTCTACGGCACCGGCAAACTGGGCTCGATCAAGGCGATGGCGGCGGCGGTCATGGTGCTGGGCTCGGCCATCGGGCCGGGGCTGACCGGGCTTGCCCTCGACCTCGGGCAGGGGATCGAGGCGCAATACCTGGCGGTGGCGGGCTATTTCGTGTTCGCCACCGCGACCATGGCCATCGGCATCGCCCGCGCGAGGCCGCTACTGGCGCCGGCGTCTTAGATAGACGTAATAGGCGCCCTCTCCACCGTGCCGGACATGCGCCTGGACCACCTGCAGCACGACTTGCGCGGCGGGCGGCGCCTGCAGCCACACCGGCACATGGTGGCGCAGCGCGCCGGGCCGCATCGGGATCGGACCCCGGTCGTCGCCGTGTTTTCCCTTGCCGGTGATGACCAGCACCAGCCGGCGTTCGCGAGCGTGGCTTTCCAGGACAAAGGCGATCAGCGCCGGACGCGCCCGGTCCAGCGTCATGCCGTGCAGGTCGATGCGGGCCTCGGGTCTCAGCTTGCCGCGCCTGAGCCGGGCATGCGCCTTCTGGTCCATCCTCAGCGGCGCGGCGGCGACGCGTTCGGCGATCCCCGGCAGCAGGTCGTCGCGCGCCCCGCCGGCCGGGGCGTCGCGGCCGATCCCGAAATCGCCCGGCAGCACGGCGGGCGGGGGCGCGGCGGATTTGGTGCCGTTCAAGGCCCTCGGCCGCTCGGCGACAGGGGCGCCGTACCGGGGGTGCAGGGGGTCGGCGGTTTCGGCCACCCGCCGCCACAGCGCCACCTCGTCGGGGTGGAGGCGGCGGCGGCTCATTGAAACGGCTCCGTGGCGGTGGCAAAGGCGCGCTGAATGGGCAGCAACACCATCATCCGGCCCGGATCGCGCAGACGCCCGGCGGCGCGCCCGGCCCCGTCGCCGGTGCCGAAAAAGATGTCGGCGCGCTGCGGCCCCTTGATGGCCGATCCCGTGTCCTGCGCCACCATCAGCCGGTTGAAGGCGCGCTCGCCCTCCTTCTCGACCCAGACCGGCGCGCCCAGGGGCACAAAGGCGGGGTCGACCGCGACCGTGCGCCGGGGCGTGACCGAACGGTTCATCGCGCCCAGCGGCCCGGCCTCGGGCGGGACGGTGTCGACCACCCGGAAAAAGACGTAGGACGGGTTGTGAAAGAGCAGCTCGCGCCCGGCGTCGGGGTGGCGGCGGACCCAGTTCTTGATCACCTGGGCCGAGACCTGGTGCGCGGAATAGACGCCGCGCCGCACCAGTTCGACCCCGATCGAGCGATACGGATGGCCGTTCGAGCCGCCATAGCCCACCCGGATGACGCCGCCATCGCGCAGCCGGATACGGCCCGATCCCTGGATCTGCAGAAAGAACAGCTCGACCGGGTCGTCGACCCAGGCGATTTCCAGCCCCTTGCCGCGCATGGCGTCGCCGGTCTCGATCTCGCGCCGCGTCAGCCACGG
>CAZNMK010000006.1:14473-23191 GCA_964574045.1 uncultured Roseovarius sp.
CGATTTCGGGTTCGCGGTAGACGGGGTAGCGGAAGCGCGCATCGGGACGGCGCGCGCCGTCAAGTTCCGGCTCGAAATAGCCGGTGAACAGGGCGGACGAGCCGTTCTCGATCAGGACCGGGCGAAAGAACAGCTCGAAAAAGGTCCTCGCGTCGGGCTTTTGCTGGGCCAGCGCGCACAGCGACCGCCAATCGGGGTCGCGCAGGTCGGGGCATGTCACCAGAAAGGCGTCGAGCGCCTGCTGGTGGTTGTCCAGATGCCAGCCCTGCAGGTCGTCGAATTCCAGCACCGTCTGCGTGACGTCCTCGGCCGGCGCGGCGGCTGCCGCCAGCAGCCACAGACACATCGCCGCACCGAGGCGCCGGATCATTCGCCCGTCGCGACGAGCCGCCAGTTGGGATCGTCCGATCCCATGACCCGCTCAAACGTCCAGCTGTCCTTCTGGCGGCGCGACTGGCCCGGCTTGCCCTCGACGATCTCGCCTTCGGCGTTGCGCACGACCGAGATCAGCTCGCCCACGAACCTGACCGTCAACTCGGCACTCCCCGTGGCGCTGTCGAAACGGGCGTCCGCCAGCGTGGTATTGCGGACACCGACGAATTCCGCCTCGACCGAAAGCCCCTGTTCCTGGCGGGCATCGACCACCTGGGCAAAGGCCTCGTAGACGTCCTCGGCCAGGAATGGCGCCACCTCGTCGAGGTTGCCGCGCTCGAACGCCATCAGGATCCATTCATAGGCGCCGCGCGCGCCCTGCAGGAACCCGGTGACCGAAAAGCCGGGCTCGATGCGCTTCATCTGTGCCAGCGCCGCGGCGGCGTCGGAATCCTCCGGCACATGGTCGATGATGTCCTGGTCGGGTCCGCCCTCGATCACCTCGAATTCCTGCCGGCGGTCGGGCTTTGCCGTTTCGGGCGCGCTGCTGCGCGGCGGCCCCTCGAAACCGTCGCGGGTACCGAGCACGCTCTTCAGGCGCAGGATCAGGAAAACGGCAATGCCTGCCAGCACCAAAAGCTGCAGTAGCGGGGAGTTCATGGGCACCTCTTCGCGGACGGGCATGGAAACCCGTGTGTCACGCTCTTATGTAGGTGAGCGATGCCGCCAAGTCCACCATGCGCGGCAGGCCGAGACACGAGGTTGCGAATATGTGGCTGCTGCTGGCGTTCCTGACCGTTCCGCTGATCGAGATCGCCCTTTTCATCCAGGTCGGCGGCGCTATCGGGCTGTGGCCGACACTGGGCATCGTGGTGCTGACCGCGGTGCTGGGCGCCTGGATGGTGCGCAGCCAGGGGGCGCTGGCCTTGGGGCAGCTCAGGACATCGTTTTCGCGGCTCGAAGACCCGGCCGAGCCGCTTGCCCATGCCGCGATGATCCTGGTTTCCGGCGCGCTGCTGCTGACGCCGGGGTTTTTCACCGACGCGGTCGGGTTCGCCCTGCTGATGCCGCCGGTGCGGCGGGCGGCGTTCGCCTGGCTGCGCCGGCGGGTGCATGTGGAACGGTTCGAGTTCGGCACCGATGGTCCGGGGCGGGCGTATCGCGGCGGGCCCGAGATCGTCGAGGGCGAGTACGAAGAGGTCGATCCCCCGTCCGACCCGTCCGGCTGGACGAGGCATTGAGGCCCGCCGGCCATGCTGTTAAGTCTCCGCCCGGATTTTGACCGCTTTGGAGACCGAGAATGACCGATCAGGGCAATGGCGGCGGTGCGCCGCAAGAGGGGCAGCAGCAGGTCAGGATGAGCATCCTGACCCAGTTCGTGCGGGACATGTCCTTCGAGAACGTGCTGGCACAGCAGGGAACCGGCGGCGAGGTGACGCCGGATGTGACCGTCGGCGTTTCGCTCGATGCGCGCAAGCGCTCGGCCGAGGGCCAGTACGAGGTCATCGCCAAGCTTCAGATCGGGTCCAGGAACAAGGGGACCGACCAGCAGCTTTTCCTGCTCGAAATGGAATATGTCGGCGTCTTTCACATCGACGGCGTGCCAAAGGAACAGCTGCACCCGTTCCTGATGATCGAATGCCCGCGGATGCTGTTCCCGTTCATGCGCCGGATCGTCAGCGACGTCACCCGCGACGGCGGTTTCCCGGCGCTGAACCTCGACAACATTGACTGGGTTCAACTCTATCGCAGTCAGCTGGCCGACCATCAGGCCAAGGCCGGGGCGGCGCCGAAAGCGGACGCCTGAACGCGCGAGCGGTCAGGAATATTTCTTCCAGAATGCATTGTCGCCCAGCGCCTCGACAAACCGGGCGTGGGCGGCGGCCTCTTCCGCGCTCAGCCTCGGCGGCAGCGGTTGGGGCCGCGGGCCCGGGCGCCAGGCGGTTTCGGGACCGGCAGAGCCCCTGTCGGCACGGCCCCGAACCGGCGCCAGGGCGAAATCGGGCTGCCGGCCGCCGATCAGCTCCAGGTACACCTCGGCCAGGATTTCGGAATCGAGCAGCGCGCCGTGCAGCGTGCGGGCCGAATTGTCGATCCCGAAGCGGCGGCACAGCGCATCGAGCGAGGCCGGCGAGCCGGGAAACCGGCGGCGCGCGATCTCGAGCGTGTCGATGGCGCGCTCGAGGGCGATGACCGGCCGCTGCGCCCGGCCCAACTCGGCGTTGATGAAGGCCATGTCGAAACCGGCGTTGTGAATCACCAGCCTCGCGTCGCCGACGAAGTCGACGAAGGCCTCGGCGATATGGGCGAAAACCGGCTTGTCGCGCAGGAAATCGTCGCCGAGGCCATGAACGGCAAAGGCCTCTGCCGGCATGTCGCGCTGGGGGTTGATGTACTGGTGCCAGGTCTTGCCGGTGGGCATGTGGTTCATCAGCTCGACGGCGCCGATCTCGACGATGCGGTGTCCCTCCTGCGGGCTGAGGCCGGTGGTCTCGGTATCGAGGACGATTTCACGCATGTTGGCACCTTTGGCGGATTTGCGCGACCACATCGCGGACCTGGGCGCGGGCATGTTCGAGCGTATCGGAGACGATGACGAAATCGGCGCGCGCGCGCTTTTCGGCATCGGGCATCTGCTGGGCGAGGATGGCGCCAAGCTGAGCCTCGGTCATGCTGCCGCGCTCGAGCACGCGGCGGCGCTGGGTCTCGGCGTCGACGGTGACGCAGACCACCGCGTCCATCTCGCGCTCGCCGCCGGTCTCGAACAGCAGCGGGATGTCCAGCACCGCGATGTCGGCCTCGGTTTCGCGCAGGAATTCGGCCCGGTCCCGCGCCACCAGCGGATGCACGATGGCCTCGATGCGTTTCAGGGCCGCCGGGTCGCGGCCGATGATTTCCTTGAGGCGGCGGCGCGACACCGCCCCGTTCTCGATGGCGTCGGGAAAAGCACGGGCGACGGGCGCCACCGCCGCGCCGCCTTTGGCGTAAAGCCTGTGCACCGCGGCGTCGGCGTCCCAGACTGCGCAACCCTCCTCGGCGAACAGCCGCGCAGTGGTCGATTTGCCCATGCCGATCGACCCGGTCAGCCCCAACAGACAGGTCATCTGAGCGCCGCGGCCCGCGTCGCGCTGTCGACCTTGGGTCGCACCCCGAACCAGCGCTCGAAAGCCGGAACCGCCTGGTGCAGCAGCATTCCCAGCCCGTCGACGATGCGGCAGCCCAGCTCCTCGGCCTCGGCCAGAAACCGGGTCTTGAGCGGCACATAGACCAGGTCGTTGACCAGCGTGCCGGGCCTCAGCCCGTCGAGCGGCACCCTGAGCGGCGGCTTGCCGATCATGCCCAAAGAGGTGGTGTTGACCACCGTCACCGCCTCTTCCAGCATGTTGCCGGCCTGGACCCAGTCGACGACCTGCAGCCGCTTGCCGAAATCGGCGCGCAGCGCCTCGGCCCGCACCTTGGTGCGGTTCGAGATCAGGATTTCCGGCACCCCGGCGTCGAGCAACGCCGCGACCACCGCCCGCGCCGCGCCGCCGGCGCCCAGGATCGCGGCCGGCCCGGCCTTTGGATCCCAGTCGGGCTCGGCCTGGCGGATGTTGTTGATGAAACCGTAACCATCCGTGTTGTCGGCATGAATCTTGCCGTCCTGGCGCAGGATCAGGGTATTCGCCGCCCCGATCAGCGTCGCCCTGTCGGTGATGTGATCGGCGATTTCCAGCACCTTTTCCTTGTGCGGCACGGTGATGTTGACACCGACGAACCCGGCCTTGGGCAGCGTGCGCAGAACCTGTTCCAGATCCTCGGTGCGCACCTCCATCGGGATATAGTACCCGGCCAGCCCGTTGACCTTCAGCCAGTGGGTGTGCAGCTGCGGCGATTTGGAATGCGCGACCGGCGATCCGATCACCGCGGCAAGGGGAATGGATGTGGCACTCATGTCTCTATCACCCCGCGCCGGCCGAGATAGGCCAGCAATTCCAACAGCGGCAGTCCGAGAACGCAGAAGTAATCGCCCTCGACGGCAGAAAACAGTCTCACGCCCTCTTCTTCAAGCTTGTATCCGCCGACGGAGTGGCGGACGCTCTGCCAGTTGCGCGCAAGATACGCATCGAGGTAGCTGTCCGAGAAATCCCGCATCGTCAGACGGGCGGCGGCGGCATGGCGCCAGACCGGCTGTCCGCCTTCGCAGATCACCGCGGCCGAGATCAGCAGATGCGTGCTGTTGCGCAACAGGCATAGCTGTTCGCGCGCCTGAACCGGGGTTTCCGGCTTGCCGAGGATCGCGCCCTCGTGGGCCAGCACCTGGTCGCAGCCGAGTATCAACTCGGTATCCGATCCGGTCGATGCGCGCCGCGCCTTCACTTCGGCCAGCGCATCGGCGATGTCGCGCGGCGGGGCGCCCTCGGCCTGCAGGGCGGCGCGCATGGCGGCCTCGTCCACCCGCGCGGGCCGGATGTCGAACGCGACGCCGGCCTGCCGCAAGAGCGCCTGGCGGATTTCCGAGCCGGAGGCGAGGACGAGTTTCGCGGACATGTGCAGAACTCCGGGGATTGCTGGCGGGATTTCTAGGGACAGGCGGCGGAAAATGCCATGCCCGATCGGCCGGGCCGGATACCGGGGCGGTTCCCGGCCGGTTTCGCGGCGGTTGTCCGTCTGGGGACGATGAAAACGTTCCGCCGTGGGCAAAGCCGGGAACGCGGCCAAAACCCCCCGAAACCATCCACCGGGAACCTGCGACGAATTGGATCATAACCGTCTGAATATAAATGATAAATTTGATAATCTTTGAAATGCGCACGGCTTATCCCGGGGTTTTCAACAGGCCGGGTTTGGCGGGGACGGTTCTGGTGACGACCCGATAATCCACAAGTCCGGCCCTGCCTACCAAGACAACATCCTTTTTTCTCTTTCTTTTTATTATTAGGAAGCCTGCAAAGGATGGAGGCGGGACATGGGCGATTTCCTTTCAGCCGCGTATCCCTGGATCAAGGCGCTGCATATCATGGCGGTGATATCCTGGATGGCGGGGATTTTCTATCTCCCGCGTCTGTTCGTCTATCATGTCGAACGCGCCGATGGCCGCAACGAGGTTTTCGAGACGATGGAGGACAAGCTCTATCGTGTCATCATGACGCCGGCGATGGTGGCGACCTGGGGCTTCGGCCTGTGCCTGGTTGTGACGCCCGGCATTGTCGACTGGGGGGCGGCGTGGCCCTGGGTCAAGGCCGCGGGTGTCGTGGCGATGACATGGTTTCATTTCTGGCTTGGACAGCGGCGGCGGGATTTCGCCGCCGGGTGTAACCGCCTGAGCGGGCGGCAGTACCGGATGATGAACGAGGTGCCGACGGTGCTGATGGTCATCGTCGTACTGGCGGTGGTGGTGCGGTTCTGAGCGACGTTGACAGGCGGGGTGAATCCGGCTATCTGCCGCACTGGTCCCCGTCCGGGCGGCCCTTATTCCCAATTCCAAACGGTATCAGCGCGCGACGCGCCGAACCGACAGGTGTATTCCCATGTCCCAAGACCGTCTGAACCTGTCCGATCTGCAGGCGAAATCCGCCAAGGATCTGCTGGCCATGGCCGAGGAGCTGGAGATCGAGAACGCCTCGACCATGCGCAAGGGCGAGATGATGTTCCAGATCCTGCGCGAGCGCGCGGACGAAGGCTGGACCGTCTATGGCGACGGCGTGCTCGAGGTGCTGCAGGACGGGTTCGGTTTCCTGCGCTCGCCCGAGGCCAACTATCTGCCGGGGCCTGACGACATCTATGTGTCGCCCGACACCATTCGGCAGTATTCGCTGCGCACCGGCGACACGGTCGAGGGCGAAATCCGCGCGCCCGAGGAGAACGAGCGCTATTTCGCGCTGACCAGCGTCTCGGAAATCAATTTCGAGGACCCCGAGCGCGCGCGCCACAAGATCGCCTTCGACAACCTGACGCCGCTCTACCCCGACCAACGGCTGAAGATGGAGATCGAGGACCCGACCATCAAGGACAAGTCGGCCCGCGTCATCGACCTCGTCGCGCCCATCGGCAAGGGCCAGCGCTCGCTGATCGTGGCGCCGCCGCGCACCGGCAAGACCGTGATCCTGCAGAACATCGCCGCCAGCATCGAGCACAACCACCCGGAATGCTATCTGATCGTGCTCCTGATCGACGAGCGCCCCGAGGAAGTCACGGACATGCAGCGCTCGGTCAAGGGCGAGGTCATCAGCTCGACCTTCGACGAACCCGCCTCGCGCCATGTCGCCGTGGCCGAGATGGTGATCGAAAAGGCCAAGCGCCTGGTCGAGCACAAGCGCGACGTGGTGATCCTGCTCGATTCGATCACCCGGCTGGGGCGGGCCTACAACACCGTGGTTCCGTCCTCGGGCAAGGTGCTGACCGGCGGCGTCGATGCCAACGCGCTGCAGCGGCCCAAGCGGTTTTTCGGTGCCGCGCGCAATATCGAGGAGGGCGGATCGCTGACCATCGTCTCGACCGCGCTGATCGAGACCGGCAGCCGCATGGACGAGGTCATCTTCGAGGAATTCAAGGGCACCGGCAACTCCGAACTGGTGCTCGACCGCAAGGTTGCCGACAAGCGCGTCTTCCCCGCGATCGACATCCTGAAATCCGGCACCCGCAAGGAGGACCTGCTGATCGACAAGGGCGATCTGCAAAAGACATTCGTGCTGCGGCGCATCCTCAACCCGATGGGCACGACCGACGCCATCGAGTTCCTGCTCAGCAAGCTCAAGCAGACCAAGACCAACGCCGAATTCTTCGATTCGATGAATACCTGACCGGGGGCCTCTGGCCGTCACACGGATGGATACGGTTTTCGCAGTTTCGACGGTGCCGGGAAAATCGGGCGTCGCGGTGATCCGCGTGTCGGGTCCGGGCGCGCATGACGCGGTGCGTGCGCTGTGCGGCGACGTGCCGCCGGCGCGGCGGGCATCGGTGCGGGTTCTGCGCGGCGGCGATGGCCGGCGGATCGACAGCGCGATGGTGCTGGTCTTTGCCGAGGGCCACAGCTTTACCGGCGAGGCATCGGCGGAATTTCAGGTACATGGCAGCGCCGCGGTGGTTTCGGCGGTGCTGGCCGAACTGGGGGGAATGGACGGTCTGCGCGCGGCGGAGGCCGGGGAATTCACCCGTCGGGCGCTGGAAAACGGACGTCTCGACCTGACCCAGGTCGAGGGGCTGGCGGACCTCATCGACGCCGAGACCGAGGCCCAGCGCCGCCAGGCGATGCGGGTCATGGCGGGCGATCTCGGACGCAGGGCCGAGGGCTGGCGGCAACAGCTTATCCGCGCGGCGGCGCTGCTGGAGGCGACGATAGATTTCGCCGACGAGGAGGTGCCTGTCGATGTCGCGCCCGAGGTGGGCGCGCTGATCGCGTCGGTGATGGCGGGGCTGCGGCAGGAGATTGCCGGCGTCGGCATGGCCGAACGCATCCGCGACGGGTTCGAGGTCGCGATCGTCGGCGCGCCGAATACGGGAAAGTCCACCTTGCTCAATGCCCTGGCGGGGCGCGAGGCGGCGATCACCTCGGAACATGCCGGCACGACCCGTGACGTGATCGAGGTGCGGATGGATTTGTGTGGCCTGCCGGTGACGTTGCTCGATACCGCCGGGCTGCGCGAGGCCCAGGACGCGGTCGAGGCGATCGGCGTCGACCGCGCGCGCCAGCGCGCCGAGGCGGCCGATCTGCGGGTGTTTCTGACCGTGCCGGGCGAGGGGCCGCAGATGGAACCGCGCCCTGACGACATCGTGGTGCTTGCCAGGGCCGACCTGTACCCGGGCGCGAAAAACGGGATTTCCGGCAAGACAGGGCAGGGGGTCGCGGCGCTGGTCGACCGGATCGGCGAGGTTCTGACCGCGCGGACGGCGGGCGGCGGCGTGGCAACGCGCGAACGCCACCGGGAGGCGATGGCGCGGGGGCTTGGCGGGCTGGAGGCGGCCCTCGGGCTGCTGCCGCGCGGCGAAGAGGCGGCCGAAGTCGCGGCCGAGGAATTGCGCGTCGCTGTGCGAGCCCTTGATTCTCTGGTAGGGCGTGTAGATGTCGAGAACGTGCTGGACGAGATCTTTGCGAGCTTCTGCCTGGGAAAATGAGGGTTGTTTCACGTGAAACATTTTGACGTCATCGTTATCGGCGGCGGCCATGCTGGGGCCGACGCCGCCCATGCGGCGGCGCGGATGGGTGCGCGCACCGGTCTGGTGACGCTGTCGCGGCGCGATCTGGGCGCGATGTCGTGCAACCCGGCCATCGGCGGGCTCGGCAAGGGCCATCTGGTCCGCGAGATCGACGCGCTCGACGGGCTGATGGGGCGGGTTGCCGACCGCGCCGGCATCCAGTTCCGCCTG
>CAZNMK010000007.1:0-19976 GCA_964574045.1 uncultured Roseovarius sp.
CTCGAACCCGCGACCCCCGGCGTGACAGGCCGGTACTCTAACCAACTGAGCTACAACCGCCCGCTGCCGGCCCGGACCTTGGGCCCGGGCGTGATGCGCTTCTTATGCGCGCCGCATTGCCCCGTCAAGCGCACGCACCGGCAAAATCGCGCCCTGACATCTAGAAATCGAACAGCTCTTCGAGAAAGCCGCCCCGTTTCCCGCGCGGTCGCTCGCGGTCGCCCTGATGCCCGGGGGCACGGCCGCCCCGCCCCCAGTCGCCGGGCTCCGCCGCCGAGCGGTCGATGATCTTGTCGAGTTCGCCCCGGTCGAGCCAGACGCCGCGGCATTTCGGGCAATAGTCGATCTCGACGCCGGTCCGTTCGGCGATCTGCAGCCTTTCTCCGTCCACCGGACAGTGCATGTGCGTTCTCCCTGTTCATGAACCTGCATGCCCGAAGATGGGGCCGAACCGGTCCACGGCAAGAGCGCTTGTGCACATGACGCACGCTGCTAGGCTCGCGCCATGACAGGGGACGCGGGCAACGAGATGGCCGATGCGGCGCTGGTGCTGGGCGCGGCGGCGCATGCCGACGGGCGGCCCTCGGCGGCGCTGCGCCGGCGCGCGCTCCATGCCGCCGGGCTTTATGCCCGGGGCCGGGTGCGGCTGATCCTCGCCAGCGGCGGCCCGCCCGGCGCCACGCCCACCGAGGCCGAGCTAGTCCGCCGGCTCTGTATCGGGGCCGGCGTGCCCGACGCGGCCATCCTGACCGAACCGAATGCCGCCACCACCGCCGAGAACATCCGCCTCAGCCTGCCGGTCCTGCGCGAGCATGGCATCGCGCGGGTCTGCCTGGTCACGGACCGCTTTCACGCCCCGCGCGCGGCGATGGTGGCGCGGGCGGCGGGGATGTCCTTTACCCTTTCCTGTCCCCGACCCGATGGGATCGGGCGGTTGAAACTCTGCCGGCTATGGCTGCGCGAGGGGCTGGCGATCGTCGTCTACCGCTTCCGCATCCGGCGCGGGCTCTGAGCGTGGCCGCCCGCTCAGCGCGCCACGGTCACGTCGAGGTATCGCCCCACCCCGCCCGAGCCGTAGATGCGCACGAAAACCGTCGCGCCCCCCTGCAGCAGGTTGCGCCGCGCGCCCGGGTCGATCCGACCCCGCATGATCATCCGTTCCATCGCGGCGCGGTTGTCGATGCTGCCAAAGAACGGATCCCATTCGTCGCCGTTCTGGGCGATGCCGAACCGGTGGTAGTTGGCCCGGTCCTGGCGCAGCACCTGCCACGGTTCGGTCAGCCGCGCGCCCCTGGAATTATGCAGGTCGGCGTGCCCGATATAGGCGGTGTAGCTGCCGATCAGTTCCTGCGACATGGCCGGCAGCGCGCCGGCCAGGAGCCCGGCCAGAGCGGCCGCGAAAACGCTGGGTGATTTCATCGCCCTGTTCCTTTCTCGGGCCGCGGCTCAGCGGACCACGTGCACCGCGCATTTGGCGTGGCGGACGACCTGCGTCGCGGTGCTGCCCAAGAGCAGGTCCTGCATGCCCGGCCGGTGGCTGGCGATGACGATGCAATCGACGCCATGGTCGCCGGCCCAGTCCAGGATCGTGCGTCCCGAATGGCCGTCGACGAGCGCCCCCTCGGCATTGGGCAGCTCGTCGGCCATCCCGGCCAGTTCCGCCTCGATCGCGGCGCGGCTTTCCGACAGGTATTCCTGCGGCATGTAGGAAATCGCGTAAGAGGGTATCTGTTCGAGCACATGCAGTATCGTGATGCGCCCCTCTTCGCCGGCCAGCAGCCGCGCGACCGCCGCCGCGCCGGCGGCATCGCGGTCTTCGTCGAAGGAAACGGGAACGAGAACGTGTTTGTACATCTGGGCACCTCCTGAGAATGGGACGGAACGATCATGCCACGGCCGGGCACGATGCGCCTTGACCCAAATCAGCCCCGGCGCAGCCTGCGCAGGCGGGCCGCGGCCCGCCCGTCGGTCATCAGCAGCCCGCAGGCGATCAGCGCGAAACCCCAAAGCGCGCCGGGCGAAAGCCGCTCGTCCAGGAAAGCCGCCCCCAGGATCACCGCCACCGGCGGGATCAGCAACGTCACCAGGAGCAGGTTCGCCGCCCCCGCCCGTGCGAGGATGGCGAAATAGAGCATGTAGGCCAGCACGGTCGACAAGAGCGAAAGCCCCAGCAGCGCCGACCAGACCGGGGCGGCCAGATCGACCCTCGGGACGCCATCGACCGCCAGCACCAGCGGGATCGTCAGCACCGTGCTGCCGGCCAGCATGCCAAAGGCATTGGCCTCGCCCGGCTGATCCGACAGGGTGCGCCGTGCCCAGACCCCGGCCACGGCATAGCTGAGCGCCGCCCCCAGAATGGCGAGCTGCGCCAGATCCGTCAGGTCGAGCCCGCCCAGCAGCCCGGGCCCGATGATCACCGCCACCCCGGCCAGCCCCAGCGCCGCACCGCCGAGCTTTCTCGCCGTCATCGGCTCGTCGCGCAGAAAGATCGCCGCCACCACGGCGGCGAACACCGCCGCGGTGCCGTTCAGGATCGCCGCCAGGCCGCTCTCGATCCGGGTCTGCCCCCAGAAGATCAGCGAGAACGGTATGGCGTTGTTGAGCGCCCCCATCGCCAGCCACGCACCCCAGACGCGCGCGGCGCGCGGCAGGGCGATGCCGCGCACCCGGACAACGGCGTAGAGCACCGGAACCGCCCCCGCCACCCGGAACAGCACGATGGTGAGCGGCGGCACCTCGGCCAGCGCGATCTCGGCAA
This sequence comes from uncultured Roseovarius sp., assembly GCA_964574045.1. Classification (GTDB taxonomy): domain Bacteria; phylum Pseudomonadota; class Alphaproteobacteria; order Rhodobacterales; family Rhodobacteraceae; genus Roseovarius. The sequence continues at coordinate 2,759 of CAZNMK010000007.1, forward strand.
GAAAGAACGTGCCGCCCCACAGGATGGCAAGCGCCAGCATCATGGCGGCGGCAGAGGGGGTGATGCTGGGTCCGGTCATGGCCCGGACACTGCCACGCCGGCGGCGCCCCCGCGACCCGAATCCTGCGCTATTTCTCGACCGCGGCCTCCATCTGCCGGGCGATCTCGGCCGCCCATTCGCCGATGATCGGCAGGAACTCGACCTGGCTGAAGAACCATGCCGCCACCGAAAGCAGGACCGAGGCGCCCAGCACCGTGCCCAGGCCGAAGGCCAGGCCGCGGGCGAGGTTGAACGCCAAGAGCCTCGGCATCGAGGCATGGAGCCGCATGAAGCGGTGCCCGTTCAGGCGCGCCAGTTCGGCCCGCAGGGCGCGCAGCTCGGTGCGCAGCTCCGCCTGCGGATCGGCCTCGCCGTGGCGTTCGCCGGTCAATCGAAGGTCGCCGCGACGTCGTACATCACCGGCTCGAAGCTTTTGCACATCTCGTTGATGGCGCGGTTGCGCTTGCGCATCTCGTCGGTCCTGAGCATCGCCTGGTAATCCTCGCGCCGCTGCCACTGCGAATAGTTGGCGATCCGCGTTTGGGCGTCGTTGACATGCAGCGCCGCCGAGATGAATCCGGGCTGTTTCGAGATGAATTCCTCATAGGCCGACAGCAGCGCCTCCAGCAGGTCCTGGCAGGCAAACGGGGTGGTGTCGAAGGTGGCGATGACGGTCTGGCAGCTGTGCGACTGATTGATCGTTGGCATGGGCGGTCCTCCTTTTGCACCCAGCCTATCACCTTGCGCGGCGCGGGCAACGCGCTACTGCGGCGCAGGGGGGTTAACCGCTTGTTAACCCCGCGTTTACCAGTTTGCCGTCAGGCTGTTGGGGGGAGGGCATGCCGGAATGCTGCGGGCGGCACTATTGTTCATGTTTTGCGCCGGCCGGGCGGTGGCCGGTCCCTGGCCGCTGGCCGCCGGCGAGGGGCATCTGAGCTTCGGGATCGAGGCCGACCCGACCGATGGCAGGGGTCTTTACGCCACGCTCTATGCCGAAACCGGCATCGGGGCGGGGCGCGTGCTGGGCCTCGACCTCGGCCATTCCGAGGACAGCCTCGACAAGGCGGTGCTGTTCCTGCGCCGCCCCTTCGGCCCCGGCGGCAGGGACACGGTCCATGCCTGGGAAATCGGCATCGGCATCGTCGACGACGAGGCGGTGCTGCGTGCCGGCATCTCGGCGGGGCGGGGCTTCGCCCTCGCCGGCCGCCCGGCCTGGATGTCGATTGAGACCCGCATCGCCCTCTTCGACGCCGCCGGCGACGGCCGGATCGAAACCGACCTCACCCTGGGCGCCGAGACCGGACGCGGCGACAAGTGGCTGGTGCAGGTGCAGATGGCCGCGCCCTCGGACCGCTCCGCCCATGTCAAGATCGCGCCGGCCTACGCCTTCGCGGCCGGCGCGGGCCGTCACCTGCTGCTGGGCGTGACGGCCGGGGTCGTGAACGCATCCGACGCCCGGCTGAGCGTCGGCCTGTGGCAGAGGTTCTGAACCGGCTCAGACCGGGTTGTCGATCCGTACCCGCAGCACCACCGTGCCCTCGACCGCTTCGGCCCAGCGCAGATGCACCCGGTCCTTGTCGGGGCCCTGCTGCACCTCGCAATAGGGCATCCCGTAATGCACCGCCCCGCCGCCGTTGCGGATCGCGCCCTCGGGAGCGACCGATTCCACCGTCCGCGCCCAGGCGTCGAAGGGCAGGTACGGGTCGGCTTCGATCACCCAGGTCGCCGACGCGCTGCCCTCGGTATGGCGCAGCACCTGCGGGCTCTCGACCGGCCGGTCGACGTTGTTGAAGGCGTTGCCGGCAAAGACGATGTTCTTGAACCGGCTGTAGTCGAGCCCGGCAAAGCTGGTGTCGATGCCCTCGACCCGGTCGATATTGCCGTCGATCAGCCGGAAGCTGTTGCCGGTCACGATCAACCCGGTGATGAAATGCCCCGGCCCGTAGGGCTTGACCAGGATGTAGTTGAACGACGGCGCCGAGCTTTGCGACAGGAAGTTGTTGTTGGTGATGCTCATCTGGCTGAACGAGAACTCGTTGGCGAAATCGGGCGCCTCGTCGTGTTCGTTGGTCCACTCGATCGAGCAGTTGTCGATGTAGTTGCCGCTGATGGTGGCGCGCGAATTGGTGTGCGCCATCACCAGCCCGGCCGAGCGCGGCCCCGGATCGGCGGCGTCGCCCTGAAAGATGTGGTTGCCCGAGATCACCGAACTGGTGCCGCCGATGACCGCGAAATGGCGGAAATAGGCGCAGCGGTTGTCGCGGATCTTGACATCGTTGCCGTTGGTATTAAGCCCCACGGACTGGCGCGCGGGGACCAGCACGCCTTGTTCCTCGGACAGGAACTGGCAGCGGTCCACCATCATGCCCTGGCAGCCCTCGCCGGGGCTGGTGACGCCGCGCTCGCGCGGGCCTGTGAACCAGCAGTCGCGGATATGAAACGTCACTCCGCGCGGCGCCAGCATCACCCCGTTGCAGTCGTTGCGGCACAGGAAATCGAGGTTCGACAGCGTGAATTTCGAAATCTTGTCGAAACCGCTGAAATCCAGCATGTATTTGAACCGCCGGAAGGTGAAGACCTGCGTGCCCTCCGCATCGTATAGCGGCCGGCTCAGCTCGACGGTCTCGGCGGGCACGTTCCTGGCGCGCACATAGACCTCGCGCCCCACACCGCTGCCCTCGACCAGCGCACCGACCGGGATGTTGGCGATATTGGCGACGTTGCTCAACTCGAACGGCTTCGAGGTTGCATAGCTCGCCTGAGCGGTCACGCTCTCGGTGTCCCAGTTGGCGCCCGCCACCACCGAGAACTGGCCGTTGCTGATCACCCGGCGCTGCGCGAAGGCGCTGACATTGGGCGCGGCGGCGGCCATGTCCACCGGCTCGCGCAGGTCGATCTTCATCCCCTCCATGTCCAGTTCCACATGGTGCGGGCTGCTGATCAGCGACTGGAACGCCTTGCGAAAGCCCAGTTCGGCATCGCCGAAGGCGGCCGCATAGGCCGGCAGGCCGAAATCCTGCATCAGCGTCAGCACCTTGTCGTCGGGCATGGACAAAGTGCCGACGAAGCGCGCGCGCGACTGCAACGTCACGCTGTCGCCCAGGAAATAGCTGCCCTCGGGCACCAGCACCGCGCGCCCCGCGGCCGCGGCATCGGCGGCGGCAAAGGCGGCATGGTCGTCGGTCACCCCGTCGCCCACGGCGCCGAAATCGCGCACGTCGACCGCGCCCAGCATATCGCGCAGGAACACGCCGGTCACGTCCTCGATCCCAATGTCGTCGATGCGCACGACGCCGCCGGTCGGGCCGGTCAGGTCGAGCCCGAAATGGCCGTAGATGGGCGTGGTGCCCCAGGCCATGTCGACGCCGCCGCGCGCGCCCGAGCCGACGATGGCGCTGACCTCGACGACATCGCCATAGGCGATGAGCGTCACCTCCGGCCCGGTCTCGACGAGCCCCGGCACATGCACCTCGCCCGCGCCCCCGGCCCAGCCGGCGATGCGGACATCGGGCATCGCGCCGCTCACCGCCTTGACGCGTGCGCTGATACGCAGATAGCAGCCGGGCAGGATCGGCGTCTGGCCCATGTAGCGCAACTTCGTCACGGCCTGCGTCTTGAGCAGCTCGAGCGCACCGCCGAAATCGGGGTCCGAGGGCACGAAGGCCGCGTCGGGCGATCCCTCGTAGGTGTCCGAGCCCGGCGTGCCGTCGCCGCTCGACCACACGCCGAGCCCGTCCGCGAAGGCCGGCGGCATGAACTCGATACCGTCGGTGATTGCCTTGTTCATCGCATCCCCTTTCCTGCACCCGGGGGCAGATGGCGGGCCCGGTTGCCTTTATGTCCGATTGGGCCGCGGCGCACGCCGCCGGCTGGACCGGGGGATTAGAGGGACAAGGTTAAGCGCGGCCCATGCGGGCGCGCGTTGCATGGCGTGTCAGGCCGTGCCGGGCGTCTGTTCGATCAGGCGCACGGCGTCGATCCTGAGCCCGCCATCGGTCTCGATCATGCGGTATTCCAGGACATGCAGCGCCCCGGCCGCATCGCGGATCAGCACCGTCTGCACCAACGCGCCGCTGCGCTCTTCGGTCGCGAGAAACCGCATATCGGCCGGGCGCCAGACCATCGGATAGCCCTGCCGCACCATCTGGCCGAAGCGCTCGGGCGTGCCGAACACCCGCCGGATCGCCGGGCTGGCAAAGGTGAACGCGGTCTCGACGTCGTCTTCGAGAAAGGCGGCGATCTGGTCGGAGATAACCTTCTGCGCCGCGTCGTTGGCGCGCACCGGCAGCGAGAGCGCCAGCACGATCAGGGCCGTCAGAACAAGTTGTCGCATGTTGCACCTCCCGCCTGATGCTACGCGCCGGATCGGGGTGTGGATCAGTTCATGCCCTCAGTTTGCCTGAATCGCGCGCAGATAGGCCACAAGATCGGCCACCGCACCGCTGGTGGTTACCCGCGTGCCGTCCTCGGCCTCGACGGTCTCGCGCCCGCCCTCGTGAAAGAAATCGCCGTAGACCGGCATCTCGCTTCCATGCGAGACCAGCGGATCGCGCCCGTCGATGCGGGCGATCACGCGTTCGAGCGGAAACACACCGCCGCCCTCGGCCGTCAGCACCGTCAGGTCCACCGGTTTGACGGTCAGCACCGCCTGCATCGGCCCGTTGCCCCCGGCCATTTCGCCGTGGCAGGCCGAACAATAGCGCCAATAGGTTTCGCGCCCGGCCTCGATGTCCGCGGCCGTCGCCGGCCCCGCCAACATCGCCGCGCCCAGCAGGATCGCCGCACTTGCCCTCGTCATGCCTGTCCTCCGTCTTGCTGCCAGTCGGGGTCGCCGCGGCCGCCCGGCCGCCCCCCGACACCACCACGCCGGGCGCGCGCGCACATTGATCTGGATCAGCGCCCCGGCGCGTGCCATTGTGCGCCGCGCAACACCCGCCCGACAGGATAGCAGATGCCCGTGAACACCGCCTACGCCCTCGTCATGCTCGCCGCCGGTATCGGCATTCCCCTGCTTGCCGCGCTCAATGCCGCGCTGGGGGTGCGGCTCGGCTCGCCGGTGGCCGCGGCGGCAATCCTCTTCGTGGTGGCGCTTGGCGCCACCCAGCTGGCGCTGGCCCTGACCGGCCCCTCGGCGGTACGCGGGGCGGCCGGGGCACCGCGGCACCTCTTTCTCGGCGGGCTGCTGGTGGCATTCTACGTCCTCTCGGTCACCTTCATCGCACCGCGATTCGGGGTCGGCAACGCGATCTTCTTCGTGCTGCTGGGGCAACTCCTCAGCGCCGCCCTGATCGACCATTTCGGGCTCTTCGGCGCACGCGTCGCGCCGCTGTCGCTGACGCGCGCGGGCGGTATCGCGCTGATGGCGGCGGGGGTCTTCGTCACCCAGCAGGTCTGAGCGGTTCCGTAGCGACGGGATTGCACCCGGGTCAGGTCAACCCCACATCCGGTGCAGTCGCCGACACGTTAAGGAGAGACGCCATGCCCCTGCATCCCACCCGCCGCGCGATCCTGGCCTGGGCCGCACTCACCGCCCTGCCCGCCACTGCCGGGCTGGCCCAGGATGTCGAGGAAATCGACCCGACCGACCTCGTTTCACGCCGGTTCACACCCGAGGAATTCTCCCGGCTCAGCGCGGCCGAACTGCACATGGTCAAGCTGGCCATCCGCCGCGGCCGGACGATCCTGATCGACGGCCACACCGCCTCGGAAAGCCGCCGCATGATCGAGAGCGCAACGCGCAGCGACTGACGCCCTAGCCGCCCGCCAGCGCCACCGCCTGCGCCCAGGCTTCGGGGTCGGGCTCAGCAGGGTCGGCGGGCCTGCGCCCGGCGCCGGGGATGCGCGCGCCCTCGTCCTGCGCCACCGCGCCCGCCACCCGCGCGAAACGGTCGTGGAACGCCCCCGAAAGGGCCGGGTCGATCAGCAGGTAGTAGTCGCCGATGTCGTGCGGCGGGCCCTCGACCGCCTTGAGCGGCCCGATATCCGGCCCCGCCCGGCTGCCGGTCATGCCGGCGGCCAGCAATTCGGCCATCAGCCCCAGGCCCCAGCCCTTGTGGCCGCCGGTACTCAGCAGCGACCCGGCCAGTGCCGCTTCGGGGTCGGTGGTGGATTGGCCGTCGGCGTCCACGGCCCAGCCTTCGGGGATGGCCTCGCCCGCCGCCGTGGCCATGGTGATCTTGCCCAGCGCCACCGCTGTCGTCGATTGGTCGAACAGCATCGCCAGCCCGCCCTGCCCGTCCGGCACGGCGAACGAGATCGGGTTGGTGCCGATCACCCGCGTCCGCCCCCCTGGCGGCGCCACCACCGGGGTGGCGTTGGTCGCTCCCAGCGCGATCATCCCCTGCCGCGCGATCCGGGCGGTGAAAAACCCCAGGCTGGTACAGGTATGGGCGTGCGCCACGGCAAGGCTCGCCACGCCGCAGTCGCGCGCCGCCTCGATCGCCTGCGGCAGGGCGCGGGCAAAGGCCGGCTGCGCAAAGCCGAAGCGCGCGTCGGCGACCACCGCGCCGGGGCGCGGGCGGGTCACGTCGGGTTCGACATCGCCCCTCACCCGGCCCGATTCGAGCTGCCGGCAATAGCTTTCGAGGTAGTAGAGCCCGCAGATGCGGTTGCCCAGCCCCTCGGCCTCGGCCACGGCGGCGGCAACCTCTGCCGCGATCCACTCCGCCGCGCCGTGGCGGACAAGAGCGCGCACAACCGTCGCCTCGATCTCCCGCAACGTCACCTTCATGGCCCATCTCCCTTCGCCCGCCGTCCGGCCAGCCTGTCGCCTGTGCGCCCGAGGGTCAATCCACCGTGCACCCCCGGTCCTTCATCTTGCCCGCAAATACTCCCGCCGGAGGCAATCCGACAGCGCCGCAAGGCGCGCGCGTCGGGGCCCGGCTAGGCCGCCACCACCCGGCCCGCATCGAGCCTGACGATCCGGTCCATGCGCGCTGCCAGATCGAGGTTGTGGGTAGCGATCAGCGCCGCCAGCCCGGTGTCGCGCACCAGTTCCACCAGCGTGCCGAAAACCCGGTCCGAGGTCGCCGGATCGAGGTTGCCGGTGGGCTCGTCGGCGAGCAGCAGCCGCGGCGCGTTGGCGAGCGCCCGACAGAACGCCACCCGCTGCTGCTCGCCCCCCGACATCGCCGAGGGCCGGTGCCCGGCCCGTTCGCCCACCCCCACCTTTCCCAGCAGATCGTCCGCCCGCGCCGCCGCCTGCGCCCGCGACGCGCCGTTGGCCAGCTGCGGCAGCATGACGTTCTCGCGGGCGGTGAATTCGGGCAGCAGGTGGTGAAACTGGTAGACGAATCCGACCTCGCGCCGCCGCGCGACGGTACGTCGGCGATCCGACAGGCCGCTCATCTCGGCGCCGCCGATCGCGACCCGCCCGGCATCGGCGGTATCGAGCAGCCCGGCGATGTGCAGGAGCGTCGACTTGCCCGCCCCCGATGGCGCCACCAGCGCCACCATCTCGCCGCCCGCGACCTCCAGCGCCGCACCGCGCAATACCTGAACCTCGCCGGTGGCGCCCGCATTGTAGGTCTTCTCGACCCCCTCAAGGCGCAGCATCGGCTCACTCATAGCGCAGCGCCTCCACCGGATCGAGCCGCGCCGCGCGCCGCGCCGGAAAGAGCGTGACGACGAAACTCAGCCCCAGCGACAGCGTCACAGCCGACAAAACGTCCGGCAGCTCCAGCTTGGCCGGCAGGTTGTAGATGCCGCGGATCGACGGATCCCAGACCTGCCCGCCCATCATCACGTTCACGAACGAAAAGATCGGGTCGATGTAGATCGCGAAAAGGCACCCCAGAACGACGCCGGCGGCGGTGCCGATGACCCCGGTGAACGCCCCGCAGATGAAGAAGACCCGCATCACCGATCCTTCGGTCAGCCCCATCGTCCGCAGGATGCCGATGTCGCGGCCCTTGTTCTTGACCAGCATGATCAATCCGCTGGTGATGTTCATCGCCGCGATCAGCACCAGGATCGACAGGATCACGAACATCACGTTGTCCTCGACCTCGAGCGCGCGCAGGAACCCGCCCGAGGCGTCGCGCCAGGTCCAGACCTGCGCCCGCTCGCCCGCCGCCGCCAACAGCGCCGGCGTCATCGTGTCCACTGCCTCTGGCGTCTCGACCATTATCTCCAGTTCGTCGGCGCGCCCCTCGCGGTTGAAAAAGCTCTGCGCCTCCCCGAACGGCAGATAGACGCGCACCCGGTCGATGTCGTAGCGCCCGGCCGAAAAGATGTAGACCACCTCATAGGCGTTGATGCGCGGGCTGGTGCCGAACGCCGTCCTGGCGCCGTTGGGCGAGATCAGCTTGATTCGGTCGCCGATGCCGACATTGAGCTCGCGCGCCACGCCCGAGCCGATGGCGATGCCCGACGCGAACGCGCCGATGTCGCCGGCGGCATTCGCCGGATCGGCGATGCGCGGGATGGTGCGCAGATCCTCGGGCGCGATGCCGAACACCTCGACCCCGGCGTGGCGCTCGCGCGCGCTGGCCATCACCTGCCCCTTGATCAGCGGCGCGGCGCGCACCACCCCCGGCACCGCGCGCACGCGCTCGGCCATGGCGTCATAGTCGGCGATGGTGCGGTCGATGCGCCCGGTCTGGGCATCGACGGTGCCGGCGTTGGAGATGGTGACATGCGCGTTGGCGCCGAGGATGGTATCGACGAACTCGGCCCGAAAGCCCGACCGCACCGCCAGCGTGGCGATGAGGGCAAAAACCGCCAGCGTGATGCCGACAAGGCTGATCCAGGTCATCGTGCTGACGCCGCCCTCGGCGCGGCGCGCGCGCAGATAGCGCCAGGCGATCATCCACTCGAAACGGGCAAACGGGGCGGGGCTGGCTGCCAAGACGGCTCCTCGGGTGCGGTTTTTGCGGCGGACATTGCGACTGATCCGCCCGCTGGTCAAGCGCATGGGGGTGTTTCACAATCCTGTCAAGACAGGCGATGTACTCCGGGCCGGTGCCGTATTAGGAAGTACCCATGCCGGTCGGCCTGTTGATCCTGTTCTATCTTGCGCTGGGGCTGACCCCGCTGGCCCTGGCCTGGGCACAGGGGCTTTCCCCGCGCACGCCGTGGGACGAACTGGCCACCGGGCTGGGGATGGTGGCGCTGGCGATGCTGCTGGCCGAATTCCTGCTGCTGGGCCGGTTCCGGTTCGTCACAGGCCGGGCCGGCAGCGACGTCGTGATGCGTTCCCATCAGCTGCTGGCGCGGGCGGCGCTGGCGTTCGCGGTGGCGCATCCGTTCCTCTACGTCTCGCCGCGCAATCCCGCACCCGCCTGGGACGCGACCCGCCAAGGCGTCATCGAACACGGCTGGGCCGCGACATGGCCCGGCATCCTTGCATGGCTGGGCCTCGGCGCTCTGGTGGCGATGGCAATCGGCAAGGATGCCAGCGGCCTGCGCTATCGGCACTGGCGCCTTCTGCACGGCACGGCGGCGGCACTGGTGGCCGCACTGGCGGTGCTGCACGCCCTGCGCGCCGGCCGCTACAGCGCCGATCCGACATTGGCCTGGCTGTGGCTGGGGCTGCTGGCGGTGGCGCTCTTCGCGCTGATCTGGGTCTATGCCGTGGCACCCTTGAGGCGGTGGCGGCGGCCCTGGCGCGTCAGCGAGGTGCGCCACGAGGCCGACCGCACCTGGGTGCTGCGGCTGACCCCCGATTTCCCCGGCCGCCTGCGCTATCGCGCCGGGCAGTTCGCCTGGCTGAATGTCGGCCGCGCGGTGTTCTCGCTCGACGAAAACCCCTTTTCCATCGCCTCGGCCCCCTCGCGGGGGACGGAGGTCGAATTCCTGATCAAGGAACAGGGCGATTTCACCCGGTCCATCGGCCGCATCGCCCACGGCACGCGGGCATGGCTCGAAGCGCCGCACGGCCACCTCACCGTCGAGCCGCATGCCGATGCCCCCGGCATCGCGCTGATCGCCGGCGGTGTCGGGCTGGCCCCGCTGATCGGCATCCTGCGCGAACTCCATGTCACCAGGGATCCCCGTCCGACCGTTCTGGTCTACGGCAACCGCCATGCCGGCCAGATCGCCTACGCGGCCGAACTGCGGGAACTGGCGCGCGAGCACGGCACCGAGGTCGTGCATGTTCTTTCCGAACCGCCCCCGGGATGGGCGGGGGAAACGGGAATGATCTCTCCCGACCTGCTCGGCCGCGTCTTCGGCGGGGACGAACGGTGTGGCTGGCTCTATATCCTATGCGGTCCGCCGGCGATGCTGACCGTCGCCGAGGACACGCTGATCGGTCTGGGCGTTTCCGCCACCCATATCCTGTCGGAGCAGTTCGTCTATGATTGATCCCACGCGCACCCTGCCGCTGCGCCGCCGTATCCGGCTGGCACTGGGCCTGATCCTCGCCGTGCTGGCGCTGGCGCTGGCCGGTTTCGCACTGCGCGGCCCGGCCGGATTCTGACGGCCCGGCACGGCGCGCGCAGCGCCGCCTACATCCAGGTATGAAACGACCGTTTCGCCATTGGCTGGGCAGGCATCGAAACGGCCCGATGGGGGGCATAGATCTCCGCCAGCCGCCCGACCGCCGCCTGAGGCGACATCTCCTCGCTTTCGCCGCTCCGGCGGCAGGTCAGCTCGACCGTGCCGGCCTTCAGCCCCCGCGGCCCCACCGTGACGCGCCAGGGCAGGCCGATCAGGTCCATGGTCGCGAACTTGGCACCGGCGCGTTCCTCGGTATCGTCGTAGAGCGGCTCCAGCCCGCGGTCGGCAAGCGCACGATAGATCGTCTCGCAGGCGGCATCGGTGCCGGCATCGCCCTGCTTGAGGTTGACGATCCCGGCATGAAAGGGCGTCACCCCCTCGGGCCAGACGATGCCGCGCTCGTCGTGGCTGGCCTCGATGATCGCGCCCGCCAGGCGGCTCACCCCGATGCCGTGGCTGCCCATGTGCACCGGCACGGACTTGCCGTCGGGGCCCTGCACGGTGGCGCCCATCGGTTCGGAATACTTGGTGCCGAAATAGAAGATCTGCCCCACCTCGATGCCACGCCCCTGACGGCGACGACCCTCGGGCACGCGCTGATGAAAGACGGCCTCGTCATGGGTGTCGTCGGTGCGGGCATAACGGCTGGTGAACTCCTCCAGCACCGCCTGACAGGCGTCGCGGTCGTCATAGTCGATCTCGCGCGCGCCGAAACGCAGGTCGGTGATCTCGCTGTCATAGAACACGCCCGATTCGCCGGTCTCGGCCAGCACGAGGAATTCATGCGTGTCGTCGCCCCCGATCGGCCCGCTTTCGGCACGCATCGGAATCGCCTGCAACCCCATGCGTTCGTAGGTGCGCAGGTAGCTGACCAGGTGCCGGTTGTAGGCGTGCAGCGCATCCTCGCGCGTCAGGTCGAAATTGTAGCCGTCCTTCATCAGGAACTCGCGCCCCCGCATCACGCCGAACCGCGGCCGCACCTCGTCGCGGAACTTCCACTGGATGTGATAGAGCGTCAGCGGCAGGTCGCGGTAGCTGCCCACATGGGCGCGGAAGATGTCGGTGACGAGTTCCTCGTTGGTGGGACCGTAAAGCATGTCGCGCCCATGCCGGTCCTTGAGGCGCAGCATCTCCTCGCCGTAATCGTCGAAGCGGCCGCTTTCGCGCCACAGATCGGCCGATTGCAGCGTGGGCATCAGCATCGGGATATGGCCCGCGCGAATCTGCTCTTCGTGGACGATGTTTTCCAGCTTGCGCAGCACCTTGAACCCCAGCGGCAGCCAGGAATAGATGCCCGCCGCCGCCTGCTTGATCATGCCCGCACGCAGCATCAGCCGGTGGCTGACGATCTGCGCCTCGGCGGGCGTTTCCTTGAGCACGGGCAGGAAATAGCGGGACAGGCGCATTTGAACTCCGAAGCGAACGATGTTGCGCCCCGTCTAGGGCTTTCGCCCCCGGCAGACAAGTCACCAAACCGGCATGGGGGATCCATCACGGCGGTCTCACGGTTCCGTGAGGGGCGTGAACCGGGCGCGGCAGACCGCCGTACCCCCTGTCACGCATCCATTGAACGAAACGCGAAGGAGAACCTCATGAACACCGCCCTGCGCAACGTGGCCGCCGCCGCCGCGACCGCCATCGCCCTGACCGGCGCCGCCAAGGCCGCCAGCGTCGTCGATATCGCCGCCGGCGACGACCGTTTCTCGACCCTGGTCACCGCGATACAAGCCGCCGGACTGGCCGAGGCGCTGTCCGGTCCCGGCCCGTTTACCGTCTACGCGCCGCTTGACGATGCCTTCGCCGCGCTGCCGACGGGCACGGTCGAGACCCTGCTCAAGCCCGAGAACAAGGGCCAGCTGACCGATGTGCTGCTCTACCACGTCGATGACCGCAAACTGACCGCCGGGATGATCCCGAACGGGTCCAACTACTTCAAGCCGATGCTCACCTCCCAGCGGCTGTGCATCTCCAAGGGCGGCGCCGGCGTGTCGATCGCCGATGGCACCGGCGACAGCGCCAATGTCGTGGTCGCCGACATCAAGGCCGACAACGGCGTGATCCACGTCATCGACAAGGTGCTGCTGCCCGGCACCCGTCCTGCCTGTCACTGACGCCGAGATTTCCAAAGGTGGCCCCGCGCGCGCTTCTGCCACGGGGCCACTTGCAACAGCGCGCGCCTTGGGCGATGTCTTGAGATAGGCAGGTGAAAGGCGCGCATGGCATTGCCGATCAAATCGCAGATCAAGTACTGGGGCGTCGCCGCCGCGGTGTTCGGGCTGGTCTTGTGGTATCTCGGCGACGTCATCCTGCCCTTCGTCCTGGGCGGCGCCATCGCCTATTTCCTCGACCCCGTCGCCGACCGGCTGGAACGGATGGGATGCTCGCGCGCGGTCGCGGTGACGCTGATCACGCTGATGGCGCTGATGATCTTCGTCATCATGGCGCTTCTGGTGATCCCGACGCTGGTGCAGCAGACCGTGAACCTGTTCAACGCGGTGCCCCGGCTCTTGGGCGATCTGCAGGGCTTTCTGACCGAACGGTTTCCCGACATCGTCGACGAGGAATCGACCCTGCGCAAGTCGCTGGTCTCGCTGGGCGAAACCGTCCAGAGCAAGGGCGTGACCCTGCTCGAAGGAGTGCTCAGTTCGGCCGCCTCGGTGGTCAACGTGGTGCTGCTCTTCGTGATCGTGCCGGTAGTGGCCTTCTACCTGCTCTATGACTGGGATCGAATGATCGCCAAGATCGATACGCTGCTGCCGCGCGACCACGCGCCGGTGATCCGGCGGCTGGCGTGCGAGGTCGACGACACGCTTGCCAGCTTCATCCGCGGGATGGGCACGGTGTCGCTGATCCTGGGCACCTATTATGCCGTGGCGCTGATGCTGGTGGGGCTGCAATTCGGCCTCGTCGTCGGGGCGGTGGCGGGGCTCGTCACCTTCATCCCTTACGTCGGCGCGGTGGTGGGCGGGGCGCTGGCGATCGGGCTGGCGCTCTTCCAGTTCTGGGGAGACTGGATCACTATCGGGCTCGTCGGCGGCATCTTCGTGCTGGGCCAGGTGGTCGAGGGCAACGTGCTGACGCCCAAGCTGGTTGGCGGCTCGGTCGGGCTGCACCCGGTGTGGCTGATCTTCGCGCTGGCGGTCTTCGGGGCGCTGTTCGGCTTTGTCGGCATGCTGGTGGCGGTGCCGGTCGCGGCCGCCATCGGGGTGCTGACGCGCTTTGCCGTCTCGCAATACAAGGACAGCCGCCTCTATCGCGGCGTGGACTGGAGAGACGGCGACTGATGCCCCGGCAGCTGAGCTTCGACCTGCCCGTGCGCGAATCGCGGGGCCGCGGCGATTTCTTCGTGTCCGACGCCAACGCGGCCGCGCTCGCGATGATCGAGGGCTGGCAAGACTGGCCCCAGCGCAAGCTGGTGCTGACCGGACCCGAAGGCGCCGGCAAGACCCATCTCGCCCATGTCTGGGCGGGGCTGAGCGAGGCCGCGATCGTGCCAGCGCGCACGCTGAACGAGGCCGACATCCCGGCGCTGGCTGCGGCCCCGGTGGCGGTCGAGGATTGCGATCGCATCGCCGGCGACAGGGCGCTTGAGACCGCGCTCTTTCACCTTCACAACCTGGTTCTGGCCGAAGGGCACGCGGCGCTCTTTACCGCCGCGCTCGCCCCCCGTCGCTGGCCGCTTGTCCTGCCCGATCTGGCCAGCCGCATGCAGGCCACGGCGCTGGCGCGCATCGCGCCCCCCGACGACGCGCTGCTGGCGGCGGTGCTGACCAAGCATTTCTCCGACCGCCAGCTGTCGCCCGGCCCGGCCACGGTGCCCTATCTGGCGCGCCGGATCGAGCGCTCCTTCGCCGCCGCGCGCGACATCGTCGAGCGCCTCGACGCCGCGGCGCTGGAACGCGCCCGCGCGATCACGCCGGCGCTGGCCCGCGAGGTGCTGGACAAGCCCGGGGCGTGACGGCACACTCGGCCTTCCCCGCAACCGAACCGGCGCAGGACCAGGGCCAGCATGGACAGCGCAGATTTCCTCAACTCCCCGATGCCGGCGCCGGTGGCGCTGCCCGATCTCGACGCGGACGGGCCGGGGCGGTTCTACAACCGCGAACTCAGCTGGCTGGGCTTCAACTGGCGGGTGCTGGAAGAGGCACAGAATCCGCGCGTGCCGCTGCTGGAACGGCTGCGTTTCCTGTCGATCTCGGCCACCAACCTCGACGAATTCTACAACGTCCGCGTCGCCGGCCTGCGCGAGCTGGCGCGCGAGGGGCGCACCACGCCCGGCGCGGACGGGCTGACGCCGGCCGAACAGCTGGTGCTGATCGACGAGGATGCCCGCCGCCTGCTGCACAGTCAGCAGGACGCCTTTGCCGCCCTGCGCCACGAAATGGAGGCGGCCGGCATCGCCATCCTCGACCGCGACGGGCTGACGCCGGAGGATCGCGACCACCTGGCCCAGGCGTTTCTCGACCGGGTCTTTCCGGTGCTCTCGCCGCTGGCGATCGACCCCGCGCACCCCTTCCCGTTCATCCCCAACCTGGGCTTTTGCCTGGCGCTGCAGCTCGAACGCAAATCCGACCGCCGCGCGCTGCGCGCGCTCTTGCCGATCCCGCATCAGATCGACCGCTTCATCACCCTGCCCGCGGCCGAGGGCACCCACCGCGCCCTGCCGATGGAGGAGATGCTGCTTTTGCACCTCGACAGCCTATTTCCCGGCTACCGCTGCCTGGCGCACTGTACCTTTCGGGTGCTGCGCGACAGCGACCTCGAGGTCGAGGAAGAGGCCGAGGACCTGGTGCGCGAATTCGAGGTCGCGCTGAAACGCCGCCGCCGCGGCGAGGTGGTGCGCCTCAAGATTTCCGCCGGCGCCCCCGAGGGGCTGCGCGCCACCATCATGCGCGAGCTTCACGTCCGTCCCGAAGAGGTGGTCGAAATCGACGGCATGATCGGCGTCGCCAGCCTCGGCGAGCTGGTGCTCGACAGCCGTCCCGACCTGCTCTGGCCCGCCTTCACCCCGCGCGTGCCCGAGCGCGTGCAGGACCATGACGGCGACATGTTCGCCGCCATCCGGCAAAAGGACATGCTGCTGCACCACCCCTACGAGACCTTCGACATGGTGGTCCGTTTTCTCACCCAGGCCGCGCGCGACCCCGATGTGGTGGCGATCAAGCAGACGCTTTACCGGACGTCGGAAAACTCTCCGGTAGTGGGTGCGCTGTGCGAGGCGGCCGAGGACGGCAAGTCGGTGACCGCTCTCGTCGAACTCAAGGCCCGCTTCGACGAGGCCGCGAACATCCGCCAGTCGCGGCGGCTGGAGCGCGCCGGCGCGCATGTCGTCTACGGCTTCATCGACTGGAAAACCCACGCCAAGATCTCGACCGTGGTGCGGCGCGAGGGCGAGCGGCTGATCACCTACACCCATTTCGGCACCGGCAACTATCACCCCATCACCGCCCGCATCTATACCGATCTCAGTCTCTTCACCTGCGATGCGGCGCTGGGGCGCGACGCCACCAAGGTGTTCAACTATCTCTCGGGCTATGCCCTGCCCGAGCGGCTGGAAAACCTTTCGATCTCGCCGCACTGGCTCAAGGACCGGCTGATCGGGATGATCCGAGCCGAGGCGGCCCACGCGGCCGAGGGCCGGCCGGCAGCGATCTGGGCCAAGATGAACGCGCTGATCGAACCCGACGTGATCGACGCGCTATACGCGGCCAGCCAGGCCGGGGTGCGCATCGACCTTGTCGTGCGCGGCATCTGCGGGCTGCGCCCGGGCATCGAGGGGCTGTCCGAAAACATCCGCGTCAAATCGATCGTCGGGCGGTTTTTGGAACATTCCCGCATCGTCTGCTTCGGCAACGGCTCGGGGCTGCCATCGCGCGGGGCGCGGGTCTTCGTCAGTTCGGCGGACTGGATGGAGCGCAACCTCAACCGCCGGGTGGAAACCCTGGTCGAGATCGGGAACGCCACCGTCAAGGCCCAGATCGTCAGCCAGATCATGGCCGCCAACATGGCCGACATCGCCCAAAGCTGGGTGATGTCGCCCGACGGCAGTTTCCGCCGCGCCGAATGGCCCGAGGGCGAGTTCGCCTTCAACTGCCACCGCTTTTTCATGGAGAATCCGTCGCTCTCGGGGCGCGGTTCGGCCGGGGCGGCGGATGTGCCGAAACTGACCCATACCGGCGATTGACTCCGGCGAAAAACCGCCGGTTTCAGACCCCTGGCGTGAAATCCGGGCACCGCCGCCCCATATCCGTCCGCAGTACGAAAGGAGGTCTGCAATGCTCGGATGGGCACTGACGTTTCTTGTCGTCGCCATCGTCGCCGGCGTTCTGGGCTTTGGCGGCATCGCCGCCGCCTCGGCCGAAATCGCGCAGGTCATCTTCGTGATCTTCCTGGTGCTGTTCGTGATCGCCATGCTGGTGCGGGCGCTCAAGGGCAAACCGCCGGTCTGAGGCCGCCGCGAAAGCCGCACCGATTGACCTGCCCGCCCCGGTATCGCATTAAGGAAACGGCGAGAACCCCGGGGATCAGATGGACGGCAAGAGCGACCCGGACGATCACGACTGGGGCCCGTTCGGGCGGCCCCTCTTCGACGAGGCGTCGGCGCAGGGGCTCAACCGCGTCGGCGTGGTCGATATCGGGTCGAACTCGGTGCGGATGGTTGTGTTCGACGGCGCCGCTCGCAGCCCCGCCTATTTCTTCAACGAAAAGATCATGTGCGCGCTGGGCAAGGGGCTCGCC
>CAZNMK010000008.1:0-421 GCA_964574045.1 uncultured Roseovarius sp.
GACGCTGGTGCTGTTCACCCAGTCGAAACCCGGTCTGGCCGACAACCCGGCGGCCCAGAAGGGCATCAAGGTGATCTCGATCGACGATCTGCGCTGGGCGCGGCGCGACATCAAGACGGTGCAGCTGCTCTACCCCTCGATGGGCAAGATGATGGCCCGGCGCGCCGGCGCCGACGACGCCTGGCTGGTCGAGGACGGCCACGTGACCGAGGGCACCTCGAACAACGCCTATATCGTCAAGGGCAACAGGATCGTCACCCGGCATCTGTCGAACGACATCCTGCACGGCATCACCCGCGCCGCGGTGCTGCGTTTCGCCCGCGAGGCGCAGATGGAGGTCGAGGAACGCCCCTTTACCATCGCCGAGGCGCAAGCCGCCGACGAGGCCTTCGTCACCTCGGCCTCGACCTTTGTCATGCCG
>CAZNMK010000008.1:431-19949 GCA_964574045.1 uncultured Roseovarius sp.
ACGGAACGCCGGGGCGGGTGGCGAGGCGGCTGCGCGAAATCTACGTGGACGAAAGCCGCAAGGCGGCGATCTGAGGGCAGGGCGGCAGGCATATCCGCCGCCTGCAGCGAATGGCCGCTATGAGGCCAAGGCGGCCATTTTGATCTTGGGCTGCGTGCGCATGCAACGTGAAAACCTCTGCAAGTGCGAACTCACGGACGCTGCAGCGCGACGAGGAAAACGGCCATTCGAGCCCCGCACAGCGAGAATCAGACGGGCAATGAGCAAGACGCGGGACCAAGCGAGAATTCGCTGCCGTCAATGCATGGCTGCTTTTGCGTGCCTTTGGGATCTCCATTCTGGGCTGCCCAAAGATGGTGCATGTAATTTGCCTGGACCCCCTTTGCGTCCAGGCTTCCTGGTTTTTCCGTTGAGCCCAGACAAAGACTCGCTCGGCTCGCAGGATCTGGAGCGAACAGGGCCAGTTTCGAGGTTATCGGACCCGAGTTATTGATGGCCTGCGTCTCGCAAGAGCGATTAGCGGAGCCGGTCTCCACGCATCCAATTGCAGGGGATGCGAGCTCCGGCGCGCTTTACGCGATGCGCAGGTCTACACATCTGTTGTCCGAGTGCCCCGGGCGCGTCAACCTGTCATAAGCAAGAGGCCCGAAAACGCGATGCCCGTTCCAAGCGCGCCTTGCACTAGGGGCCTTGCGGCGACCATCCGGGCGATGCCAATGCCGGCAAAATGCAGCGCGGCGGTCGAGATCAGGAAGCCCGCAAGGTAACCTGCCACATCTCCGGCGGCCTCGGTTGCGTGGGCATGGCCGTGGGCACTTGCGAAGACAGCGATCACCGCCAACGACGCCCCGGTCAGGATCGGGGCCTGTCCCCGGCGAGACACCAGCGTCAGTATACCGAAGGCGACCACGGACAGGACGATGACGGATTCTACCATCGGATAGCCGATGCCCGACCATGACAGGAGGGCACCGACAACCATGGCACCCATGAATGCCGCGGCACCTGCCCAGAACCGGACCGGCAGGACGAAGCCGGACCAGAGCCCCACCGCGAGCATCGCGAGCAGGTGGTCGAGGCCGAGAATGGGGTGCAACACGCCATGGATCAATCCACTGGCTTCGCCGTGTCCGGTATGGGCCAGCGCAGGACCGGCCGCGACGGCCAGCAGCATCGCAAGGACAGTGTTTTTCATGGGTGGATTTCCTCTTTCAGGGCCTGCATCGTCCAAAGCGGCGAGACCGACAGACTCGCAGTTTGGCGGCATGGAATGGGTTTCGGACCGAAACGCATGGGATCGTGTCTCCTTGTCAAAGCCGCGACAGGGCTTCGATCACCTCTGATCGGGCCGCCTTGTCGCGGATGGGGCTTAGGGTCTTGAAGGTTCCTGGCACCGTGCCGACGGGATCGGCGAGATAACGATCGAGGGCCTCGGCGCTCCATATGCCATCGAGCCTGCGCAGCGCAGGTGAGTAGCCGAACCAATCAGACCGGGCCACCGGCGCGTCGAGTATGCTCACAAGGGAGGGTGCCGATCTTTCCGGGCCTTCGGCTTCGACGCGGTGACACGCAACACAGGCGGCAAGCGCGCCGTGTTCAGACGGGATTGCGGAAGCGAAACGGTATCCATTCCCCTCGGTCAGATGGGTTTCGGTCGTTTCATCCTCGGTCCCGATGGCCCAGGCGATACCGCCGACGACGCCGACGGACACGATCGCTCCGGCAAGAAAGAAAAGTGGTTTCATCGGCAAGGACCCATCTGGATTGTAGCGCTTTGAGTGTTGATGAGTGCCGCGCAGCACACAATGACATTTGTTAGATTCGGTGACCGGGCACTTCCGACCTTGATCCATGTCAATGTTGGCCTTTCCGATTTGCCCTCTCCTGTCCTGCAACCGAAGCCGAGCCGCAATCCTCAGATGACGCCAGCTGCCTCTTCGACAGCGCAACCGGATTGCGCAACGTGCAACGTCCGCACATCCAATGACTGGAATGGCCATTCCAGTCTCGAAAGCGCGCGGCTCAACGAGATCAAGTACCACCGGCCCGTCAAGTCGAGTGGAACGCTGTTTCACCAGGGCGACGAGAACGCCGCCGTCTATACCGTATCGCGCGGCCTGTTTGCCCTTCGGGTCGTTCACCCGAACGGTGTCGCGGCCATTGTCGGGCTTGGCCGGCCCGGGCAAATACTCGGTGCCCGCTCGTTTCTGAGCAATCAGGCACACAGAACCACAGCCACGGCGCTGGTTGACTCGAGTGTCTGCCTGATGCGGCGGGCCGATGCGATCCGCCTGACCCGGCAGGAACCGCTGGCATATGCCGCGCTTGTATCCTGTTGTCTGCGCTCGCTTGATGCGGCACAGAACAGCTTACTGCTGCTGTCCTCGCTTAATGCGCGGGATCGCCTGACCTGCCTCCTGCTCGACCTTTGCGCCGCCGAAGCGGGCCCGCCACACCCGGGTCCGGTGACCCTTTCGATTCCGCTGTCGCGTCCGGACATGGCCAACATGATTGGCATTCAACCGGAAAGCCTGTCGCGCCTTCTGTCGCAGTTGCGAGCGGAAAATCTTGTCACAACCGCGGGCCGGTCCATCGTGGTGTGCGACCATGCCCGCCTGGCGAAGCTGGCTGAGGAACTCGTCGCCTGATCCTTGCGCCGTGCGGCGCAAGGCGGAATCTAACAAATGTCATGGCAACGAACCGGCCCCGCGTGTTTCCTTTTGACAGGACGATCGCAGGAGAGGCGCGGAACAATGACATTGCAACACCCGGAATTCGACAGCGTTCTCGGCTCGGATGCCGACGCGCCGATCCAACGCCTGGGCGGAGTCTCACGGCGCCAGGTTCTGAAATTCTGTGCTGGCGTCGCCTCGACGATGGGACTGTCTCAACTGGCCGGTGTTCAGATGGCGAAGGCTGCGGTCAATCCGAACCGACCGCCGGTGATCTGGCTGTCGGGACAGGAATGCACCGGCTGCACGGAATCGCTTCTGCGGGCCTATCACCCTTCGCTCGAGACGCTCATCCTCGATTTGATCTCTCTGGACTACCACTATGTGTTGTGTTCCGGCGCCGGCAAGCAAGCGACCGATCACAAGCACCGGATCATGGAGGAGCGGCGCGGCGAATACGTGCTCGTCACCGAAGGCGGCACGCCGATGAAGGACGGCGGCATCTACGCCAAGTCCGGCGGCCACAAGCATGTCGATCTGGTGCGCGAGGCGGCCGACGGCGCGGCAGCGATCATCGCCATCGGATCCTGCGCCTCATGGGGCGGGGTGCAGTCGGCGGGTCCCAACCCGACCGGCGCGGTCGGCACTCACGAGGTTATCCCCGAAAAGACGGTGATCAACGTTCCCGGCTGTCCGCCCAACCCCTACAATTTCCTGTCCACGGTCCTGCATGTCCTGACCTTCGGGCGCGCGCCTGCGCTCGATGCCGAGAACCGGCCGCGGTTCGCCTATGGCCGCCTGATTCACGAGAACTGCGAACGTCGGCCGCATTTCGACGCCGGCCGCTTCGCGCTCGAATTCGGCGACGAAGGCCACCGACAGGGTTTCTGTCTCTACAAGATCGGTTGCAAGGGGCCCGAAACCTATGCCAACTGCCCGGCGATCGGCTTCGGCGACGTGGGCGAGGGCAGTTGGCCGGTGGGCACCGGCGCGCCATGTTTCGGCTGCACCGAAAAGGGGATCGGCTTCGACAAGCCGGTCCACGCGCTGGCCACGTTGAAGACCCAAACACCGCCCTCGCTATACCCCTCAACTGATGCTCCCAAGGGCGACGGTTTGTCGGCTGGCTCTGCCGGGTTGCTTGGCGCGGCTGCGGGCGTCGCGGTTGGCGCGGGGGCCATGATGATGCGCGGCATGGGAAAGAAGGATCGTGACGAAGGATCCGAAGCATGACCGAATTGCAAACCCGTCGCCAATTTCTCACCCGTGCGGGAACGGGCGGTGCCTGCGCCGCAGCGGCTGTTGCCGGACCTGCCGAGGCGTCCTGGGTCCGCGAAGCCCACGAAATGCCCGAGGCCGCCGTCGGCATGCTGATCGACACGACGCTCTGCATCGGCTGCCAGGCCTGCGTTTCGGCCTGCCGGAATGTCAATGGTGTCGAAGTGGATGATACCCCCTTTGCTCTTGCGGGGTGGAACGCGGCGCATACCTGGGACACGGCTCTCGACCTCGATGGCGAGACCTTGAACGTCATCAAGGTCTGGCGCGATGGCGATGCCAGCGTCAAGGATCGAGAGACCGATGGCTTTGGCTTCATGAAGCGGCACTGCCTGCATTGCGTCGATCCGTCCTGCGTCTCGGTTTGCCCGGTGACCGCGATGCAGAAAGATCCTGTCAATGGCATAGTGTCCTACGATCCTGACGCCTGTATCGGTTGCCGCTACTGCAGCTACGGCTGCCCTTTCGGTGTGCCGCAATACGATCTCGCGCAGCCTCGCGGCCAGATCAACAAATGCGAAATGTGCCGGCACCTGCAGGCCGAAGGCCAGATTCCGGCCTGTTGTGACGTCTGTCCGACCGGCGCCTCACTGTTCGGTCCGGTCGCAATGCTTCAGGAAGAAGCCGACCGCAGATTGGCCGCCACGCCGGGCGAGACGATGGATTTCCCGCGCGGCGACATCCGGGAGGATCGTCCCAGCCACGAAGCCCTCGTGCCGACCTACCAGCCACACACCTATGGCGAGACCGAGGTGGGCGGCACGCAGGTGCGGTACCTGTCGGCGGTGCCTTTCACGACACTCGGTCTGCCCGAGTTGCCTGATTTCGCGCCCTCGCGGCTCAGCGAAGGCATCCAGCATACGCTATACAAGTGGCTTGCAGCGCCGATTCTCGCGGTTCTCGGCGCGGCCTTCATCATCCGCCGCAACCGGATCAAGCAAGCCCGCGATGCGGGCGAGGAGGTCTGAGATGGCAGCCCAAGCCGAACGCGTCCGTGCGCCCCTTCTCACCCCCTTCACGCTGGTTCTTGCGGTTCTTGGGGCGGCCGCGATCTACTTCATCGTCCAGCGTTTCATCTTCGGCCTCGGTGCTGTGACGAACCTGAATGCTGGCTATCCCTGGGGCATCTGGGTCGTGGTTGACGTGGTGATCGGGTCCGCCATCGGCTGCGGCGGATTCGCCATGGCGCTTCTCATCTACCTGTTCAACAAGGGGGAATACTCGCCGCTGATGCGCCCTGCGTTGCTGGGCGGATTGCTCGGCTACACCCTGGCCGGCGCGGCGGTGATCATCGACCTCGGTCGCTGGTGGCAATTCTACAATCTCGTCCTGCCCTGGAGGATGAACCCGAATTCCGTGATGCTGGAGATCGGGCTCTGCGTGATGGCCTATGTCACAGTGCTTTGGCTCGAATTCTCGCCCGCTATCACAGAGCGGCTGGGCTGGACACGCATCCAGAAGCGTATCGACGGCGTGATGTGGCTTCTGATCGCACTTGGCTTGGTGTTGCCCTTCATGCACCAGTCTTCGCTCGGCACCGCGCTGATCGTGCTCGGCACAAAGCTCGATCCAGCTTACGGCACCGCCTTCCTGCCGCTTCTGTTCGTGACCTCGGCCATCGCTATGGGGTTCGGCTTGGTCGTGGCGGAAGCAACGCTTGTCAGCCACAGCTTCCGCCGCCCATCGGAACACCACCTGCTGATGCGGCTTTCTCCGGTGATCGGTTGGCTGCTTGTCGTCTGGACCGTTTTTCGCTGGGGCGAGATCGTTGTCGCCAGCGATCTGTCGCTGGCATTCAATGCCGGGGCGTCGTCCGTGACGCTCATTGCCGAAACCGTCCTGTCGCTTTTTGCCGCCTTCGTTTTTCTTACGGCCCTGAAACGCGACGAACGCTGGATGCTGCTTGCAGGTCTGGCTGTGGTCTTCTTCGGTGCACTCTACCGTTATGCCGCCTATCTGATCGCCTACAATCCGGTCGGCAGCTACACCTACGGGCCATCCGTGCCTGAATTGATCGTCACGGTTGGCATCATCGCCATCGAAATTCTTGTTTACCTCAGCTTTATCAAGCTCTTCCCCGTGTTGCACGCTCCGCGCGCTGCTGCCCACTGAAAGGCCAGATCTCATGACCCAACGCATCGTCATTGACCCCATAACCCGGATCGAGGGCCACTTGCGCATCGACGTCGAGGTGGATCAAGGCAAGGTCACCAAGGCGTGGTCCTCGGGCCAGATGTGGCGTGGGATCGAAGTCATCCTGAAGGGCCGCGATCCGCGTGATGCCTGGGCGATCACCCAGCGAATCTGCGGCGTCTGTACGACGGTGCACGCGCTTGCTTCGGTTCGTGCGGTCGAGAACGCTCTGGAATTGCCGGTGCCAAGAAACGCGCAATACATCCGGAATCTGATCGCCGCGGCGCATGGCATCCATGACCATATCGTGCATTTCTACCACCTCGCCGCACTAGACTGGGTCGATATTGTCTCGGCGCTGTCAGGCTCTGCCGAAGGCGCTTCGGCTCTGGCCTCGTCGCTATCGGACTACCACGGCAATTCAGCACTGCAAATGCAGGCCGCAAAAGACAAGCTGACCGCCTTCGTGGAAAGCGGGCAGTTGGGTATTTACGCGTCCGGCTATTGGGGGCATCCCGCGATGACATTGCCACCCGATGCCAACCTCATGGCTGCGACGCACTACCTTCAGGCGCTGGAAGTGCAGCGCACTGCCAACAAGATCGTCTCGATACTTGGTGCCAAAACCCCCCATATTCAGAACCTGACGCCGGGCGGCGTGACCAACGCGATCAACATGGACAGCCAATCGACCCTGACGCTTGAGCGGCTTTATGCGATCAAGGCGCTGATCGACCAGCTGGGCGATTTCGTCCACAACGCGATGATGTCGGATGTGGCGGCGGTCGGCGCGCTTTATGCCGACTGGACCGGCTATGGCGCGGGCATCATGAATTACCTCTCCGTCCCCGATCTGCCGCTCGACGAGATGGGCACGGAATTTTCGATGCCCGGGGGCTGGATCCCCGGGGGCGACCTCGGCGCGTTCAAGCCGATCCCCAGTTTCCAGGACGCGTTTTTCCGCGACGGTGTGAAGGAGGCCGTAGCCCATTCCTGGTATGATTACGCAAGCGCGCCGGGCGGGCTGCACCCGTTTCAGGGCGAGACGACGCCCAACTACACCGATTTCCAAGATGACGGAAAATACAGCTGGATCAAGGCGCCGACCTTCTATGACGAACGCGCGCAGGTCGGACCGCTGGCGAGCGTGCTGGGGATGGCGGCGGCCGGACATGAGCCGACCACGCGCAACCTGACCAAACTGCTGAGTCAGGCCAGTGAGGTCGCGGGCAGCGATATCCCGCTCTCGGCGGTGCATTCCACGATCGGCCGGATCGCCGCGCGCGCGGTGCGCTGTGCGGTGCTGCACGAGGAACTGGAAAAACAGTGGACACTGCTGATGGAGAACATCGCCACCGGCGACACCGACACGTTCAACCGCCCGGTCTTTCCCAAGGAGCGCGTCGAGGGCGTGGGCTTTCACGAGGCGCCGCGCGGCATGCTCTCACATTGGGTCGTCATCGAGGACGGCAAGATCGAGAATTACCAATGTGTCGTGCCATCGACTTGGAACGCCGGACCGCGCGACGATCAGGGCCGCCCGGGGCCTTACGAGATGTCGCTGCTCGACAATCCGGTTGCCGATCCGGAACTGCCGCTGGAAGTCCTGCGCACGGTCCACAGCTTCGACCCCTGCATTTCCTGCGCGATCCATATGGCCGATCCCGATCGAAACCCGATCGTCCAAGTCAAGGCGTTCTGATATGCGCGTTGTGGTCCTCGGCATCGGCAATGTGTTGCTCTCGGACGAGGGACTGGGCGTGCATGTCGTGCGTCGGCTGGAAGAGCGGTACGCCGTGCCACCCCTTGTCGAAGTGATTGACGGTGGCACGGCCGGCATGGACCTGCTGGACCGAGTCGCAGGCGCAGATGCGCTGGCCATCGTTGACTGCGCCGCCCTGGGAGAAGCGCCGGGCACGGTGCGCGAGATCGAAGGCGAAGGGGTCCCGGCGTTTTTTCAGACCCGTCTCTCGCCACACCAGATCGGCTTGTCGGACCTCTTGGGCGCGGTCATGCTGCTTGGCGAAATGCCCGAACGACTTGCCCTGATCGCCGCTGAACCTGAAAGCCTCGAGCTTGACCTGTCAATGACGGATGCGGGCGAGCGCGCGGCAGAGACGGCGCTCACCGCGCTGGTGGCGCGTCTGTCGGTCTGGGGTGTGGCACCGGTGCCGCGCCCTATCGCGGCGGAATAGAGCCATGTGTTTTGTTGCCCCCTGTCGCGTTACGCGTCTTATCTCGCCTGCCGAAGTCGAGGTCGAACGCCTGGGCGAACGCCTTGTTGTGTCGACCTTTCTTCTCGAGGAAGCACCGGTGCCGGGCGACTGGCTCGCAGTGCAGGCGCAGAGGAACGCGGTTGCGCGATTGTCCAAAGAGGAAGCGCAAGAACTTACGTCGCTCTATGAGGAAATCACTCGCCATCTGGAGGCCTTGCCCGCATGACCGACCATCCCCGTATCACTGAATTGCTTGATTTCTATCGCTCTGCGGATGGCAATATGCGTGATCTGCCGATCTACAACGCTGCGCTAGACATCGAAGCCTTCGGCTTCCAGCCGTTCGGCGCGGAAGAGCTGGCTGGCATCCTGATCACACCGTGGTTCATGAACCTCGTGGTGCTGCCTTTGGCGCCGGAACTGCTGGAGGCGAACCGCTATGGCGAGGGGCGCAAGGTCGATTTCCCGGCCGGGGCGCGGCGGTTTCGGTACGCGGGCGACCCGGAAATCGGCGCGATATGGACGTCGGCGCTTCATTCACCGATGGATGTGTTCACCAGCCAGGCGCAGGCGCGCGCCGAGGCCCGCCTGCGGATCGACGAAGCGATGACGCCGCCAAATCATGAGCCCCAGGCCGCGGCATGCCCCAGTCGCCGTGCCTTCTTCGGCGGGCGTGTTTCGGCAGTAACTTGACACCGATCAAGGACGGAACAGGCTCGGATTAGGGGACTGACCAGAAGGGCGTTGTACCCTTGCGACCTAGGATTGCCCCCGATGCTTGACCGTCCGGTTCAGAGACAAGACTTCGCAACAGACACCGAAGGGGCGCTTGTCATTCGGCGTCCTCTTCCCGGTTCTGGCGGTATCGAGATCGAAAGCCGAAGGCTTATCGGTGTAGGTGCGGCACTGCAAGGTCAGGACATCGCCCGAGTGCCCGGGCTTGTACGCCGATTGCTGCCGGTCTGCGGCTGGGCGCAAGGTGTCGCCTGCCGACGCGCCATCGAGGCCGCCACTGGTGCCGCCGCCGATGCCGAGACCGAGAGCGCCCGCGAGGTGCTGCTGCTGTCCGAGGCCGCCCTTGCGCATATCTGGCGGATATCGATCGACTGGCCCGCGCTTCAGGGCAAGTCTCCAACACCTGCACCCGTCCGTGATGCACGTATCCGGCTCAACAGGATCGTGGCAGCATTGTGGAGTGACAAAGACCCGCTCGAACCCTGCAGCGCAGCCGGCCCGAAAGCCCGTGCGCGCTCCGAACTGAACGGACTTGCCGACCTGATCGAGCACTGTCTTGCAACTGTTCCGTCCGATCCCGCAAGCACCGTGGACTGGATGCAGACCTCAAGCCATCCGCTCGCCTTGCTCCTGCTCCGGGCGCGTGATCTCTTGCCGGGTTCGGACGCGCCTGCCGGCGCTCTGCCATCCCTTACTGAAATTGCTGAACCGCTCGTCTTGGAGGCCGGGTTCGAAGCTGCGCCGCATCGGAACGGAGAACCGGCCGAACTGGGCGGGCTTCATGCATTGCCCGATGACGCCGGGAACGTCCGCTTGGCACTTGGCCCTCTGGCCGCGCGTTTCGCCGCCATGATTTACGCGATGCGGCAAATAGCCATGCGCCTGCGCCATCCAGACCCGGGCACGGGTATACCCCCCTCGCTGCTATTGGAGGGCGGCTGGGGTGCCGGACAGGCCGAGACGGCTCGTGGCGCGCTCGTTCACGCGGTATGGGTGGAGTACGGACGCATTGCCGGCTTCCGTTCGGTTGCGCCAACCGAATGGCTCCTGCACCCGCGCGGCGCGCTCGCCGGATGCCTCGACGCGCTCGCTCACACAGCGAGTGATGCGGATCTCAGGCTTGCCACCGCAGCTTTCGATCCTTGTGCGCCGGTCGCGATCATGCCGGGGAAGCCACCCGATGCATGAAGTCTCGCTCGCTCAATCCATCGTCGAAATGGTGGCCGAGCGGGCCCGGTCCGAAGGCGCGCGCGTCGTTCGGCGGATCGGCATCGCCGTCGGTGCGCTCGGCCATGTCGAGCCCGAGGCGCTGGTCTTTTGCCTGCACAGCGCGGCGCGTGGGACAGCGCTCGAAGGTGCCGCCTTCGACCTGACCACTCCACCTGGCCAGGCCTTCTGTTTTGACTGCGGCGGCGAGGTGACGATTGCCGCGCGCGGTCTGCCATGTCCGGAGTGCGGCGGCCATGCCCTGCGCGTCTCCGGCGGCGAAGATCTGAAAGTCACACATATGGAGATCGACTGATGTGTACGACCTGCGGATGTGATAATGGCGAGGTGCGCGTCGAAGCGCGCCCCGGCCAGGGGCATCATCACCATGACCACCATGACCACCATCATCCCCACAGCCACGGCGATGGTCACGAGCACCACCATCACGCCCCCGATGGCAGCCTGCATTACGGACAGGGGCCGGCTGGAAACTCGGTTCCGGGGCAGAGCCAGTCGCGCCTTGTGGAGATCGAACAGGACGTTCTGTCGCGCAACGATGCGCTGGCTGCCGACAACCGGGCGCGGCTTGCGGCGGCGCGGGTTCTGGCGCTCAACCTCGTCTCGTCACCCGGTGCCGGCAAGACCACGCTGCTGGTCGAGACCATCCGGCGGATGGCCGACATCCCGCTGGCGGTTATCGAGGGCGACCAGGAAACGCTCGCCGATGCCGAGCGCATTCGCGCCACCGGCGCATCTGCGATCCAGATCAACACGGGCAAGGGGTGTCACCTGGACGGTGCCATGGTCGCTCATGCGATGGACCATCTGGACGTGCCGGTCGACGGCGTCCTGTTCATCGAGAATGTTGGCAACCTGGTCTGCCCCGCCGCCTTCGATTTGGGCGAAAGCGCACGGGTGGTCATGGCATCGGTGACGGAAGGCGAGGACAAGCCGCTGAAGTATCCCGGCATCTTCGCCACCGCCGATCTGATGCTGGTGACGAAGAGCGACTTGCTGCCCCACCTGGATTTCGACGTGGAGGCGCTGACCGCAAACGCGCGCAAGGTTCGCCCGGGGCTGGCCGCGATCCGCGTGTCCGCCAAGACCGGCGAGGGCATGGAGGATTGGCTCGACTGGATCGAGGCGGGCCGCCGCATGGCGCGGCTGAGGGGCTGAGAGTGGATGGTGCGCCCCATATCGACCGCCTGCGCATCCGAGTGCGGGGCCGGGTGCAGGGCGTGGGGTTCCGCCCCTTCGTGCACCGGTTGGCACAGGCGCATGGTGTCTCGGGCTGGGTGCGCAACGATGCAGAGGGCGTGCTGATAGAGGTCGAGGGCGACAGGGCGCGCGCCTTTTTGGCGGAGTTAACCGAAAGGGCACCTCCTCTGGCGCGGATCCGCCGGGTCGAGGTCGAGAGCCGCTCACCGAACGGCATGACCGGATTCTCCATTGTGAAGACCCGCAGCACCGGTCCGATTGCGGCCGCGATCCCGCCTGATATGGCACTTTGCGACGATTGCCTGCGCGAGCTCTTTAGCCCTTTGGATCGGCGCGAGGGGCATCCTTTCGTGACCTGCACGAATTGCGGGCCGAGGTTCACGATCACCCACGCGCTCCCCTATGACCGGGCGCAGACGTCGATGGCCGGGTTTGCCATGTGCCCGGCCTGCACCACGGAATACGCTGACCCGTTCGACCGGCGTCACCATGCCGAGCCGATCGCTTGCCCCGATTGCGGGCCGAGCCTGACAATGGAGGTGCCCGAGATCGTCGCGCGGCTGCGCGCGGGTGAGATCGTGGCCCTGAAGGGGATCGGCGGGTTCCATTTGGCTGTCGACGCCCGCAATGCCGCCGCGGTCCACGAATTGCGAAAACGCAAGAGCCGCCCTGGCAAGCCGTTGGCGGTCATGGTGGCGAATCTCGCATCGGCGCAAGTCATCGCTGAAGTCTCGGATGCCGAAGCGGCGGCGGTGTCAGACCCCGCGCGCCCAATCTTGGTGCTGCGCGACCGCGGTGTTCTGCCAGAGGTCGTTTCGGACGGGCTGCCGACACTGGGCCTCATGCTGGCCTATACACCGCTGCACTGGCTGATCTTGCACGAGGCAGCGGGTCGGCCCAACGGCACGGATTGGCTTTCAGCACCGCAGGATTTCGTCCTTGTGATGACCTCGGCCAACCCATCGGGAGAACCGCTGGTTCTGGACGATTTAGAAGCGGAAACACGCCTGTCCGGGATCGTCGATACTGTGGCGGGGCACAACCGCGACATCGTTGCGCGCTGTGATGACAGCGTGCAGAAAGTCGTGGCCGGCGCACCTGTGTTCCTGCGGCGTGGGCGGGGCTACGTGCCCGACCTGATGCCGCTTGTAACTGCAGGACCACCTGTGCTCGCACTCGGGGCACTTCTCAAATGCGCCCCGTGCCTGACCCGCGAAAACGAGGCAGCGTTGGGCCAGCACGTGGGTGATCTGACCTCGGCGGCGACGATCCGCTTCCTGCGCGAGGCCGCCGACCATCTCCGCGATCTGTTACAGGTTTCCCCGGTTGCGGTAAGCTGCGATCTGCACCCCGACTACCCTTCTTCGCGGCTTTCCGAGGCATATGACCTGCCGGTGATCCGGGTACAGCACCATCACGCTCATCTCGCGGCAGTCGCAGCCGAATACGGTATCGAAGA
This sequence comes from uncultured Roseovarius sp., assembly GCA_964574045.1. Taxonomy (GTDB): domain Bacteria; phylum Pseudomonadota; class Alphaproteobacteria; order Rhodobacterales; family Rhodobacteraceae; genus Roseovarius. The sequence goes on from CAZNMK010000008.1 coordinate 13,352, forward strand.
CCCGCTGACCGGGCTGGTGCTCGACGGTTTCGGTCTGGGAGGCGACGGTACGCTCTGGGGGGGCGAGTTGCTGCGCATGGAGGGAGCGAGCTGCGAACGGCTGGGGCATCTGGCACCACTGCCGCTGCCGGGGGGCGACTGCGCCGCTCGCGAACCCTGGCGCATGGCGGCGGCGGCGCTGCACGCGATCGAGCGCAGCGAGGAGATCGCGGCGCGATTCACCGATCGCCCCGGGGATCTGGTGGCGCGGATGCTGGTCACGAACACCAACTGCCCGCAGACAACGTCTGCAGGTCGGCTGTTCGATGCGGCGGCGGGCCTGCTTGGCCTGCGCTACGACAACCGCTTTGAAGGCGAGGCGGCCATGGCGCTTGAGAGCGCCTGCCGGCAGCCGTGCAGCCTGCAAGGCGGCTGGCAACTACGTGATGGCGTGCTCTCCTTCACCCCTCTTCTGGAAGCGCTCGCCGATTGCCGCGACCCCGTTCGGGGCGCGGACATGTTTCACGGAACTCTTTCTGACGGGCTTTCGGCGCTGGTCGCCGCTCGTGCCCCGCTGGACCGTCGGATCGCGCTCACCGGTGGCTGTTGCCTCAACCGCCCGCTGGTTGAAACCCTCATAGATAAGTTGTCACACCGTGGTGTGGAGGTATTGCTGCCGCGCGCCGCTCCGCCGGGAGATGGCGGACTCGCGCTTGGGCAAGTTCTGATCGCCCGAAGGACACTGAAGGAGACTCTCTGATGTGCCACGCCGTCCCCGCTCGGGTCACTGCTGTCCTGCCGGACGAGGCCGCGCAGGTTGAATTGTCGGGTGCGAAGAAAACGGTCTCGACTGCGCTTGTGGGGCCCGTCGCTGTTGGAGAGTATCTGCTGGTGCACGTGGGGTATGCGCTCGGGCGGATCGACGAGGCGGAGGCGCAGGCCACGCTGGATGCGCTCGACCGGATCGGAGGCGCGGCATGAAGTATGTCGAGGAATTCCGCGACGCCGCCCGTGCCCGTGCACTGTCCGCCGCCATCGCCCGTGAAGTCGAAACTCACCGGACTTATCGCCTGATGGAATTCTGCGGCGGGCATACCCATGCGATCTTCCGCTACGGTGTGCAGGATTTGCTGCCCGCTCCGGTGCGGATGATCCATGGCCCCGGTTGTCCGGTGTGCGTCTTGCCGATCTCACGGCTGGACATGGCGGTGGCCTTGGCGCGGCGGCAGGAAGTGACGCTCTGCACCTATGGCGACATGCTCCGTGTGCCGGGATCCCGCAAGACGTCTCTCCTGCGCGCAAGGGCAGAGGGGGCCGATGTGCGAATGGTTGCGTCGACCATGGATGCGCTGCGCCTGGCCGAGGCCAATCCCGACCGTGAGGTGGTGTTCTTCGCTATCGGCTTTGAAACGACAACACCGCCCACTGCCGCTGCGCTGAAACTCGCCGAGGCGAAGAGACTGCGCAACTTCAGCGTCTTCTGCAACCATGTGCTGACCCCTTCGGCGATCACCAACATTCTGGAAGCGCCCGAAATACGACGGATGGAAAAGGTTGAGATCGACGGGTTTCTCGGGCCAGCCCATGTCTCGGTTGTCATTGGGGCACAGCCCTATGAGCATTTCGCCGAGGAGTTTGGCAAACCGGTGGTGATCGCAGGGTTCGAGCCGCTGGACGTGATGCAGTCGATCCTGATGCTGGTGCGCCAGATCAACGAGGGCCGCGCCGAGGTCGAGAACCAGTATACGAGGGCCGTTACGCGCCACGGCAATGAAATGGCCAAGGCGATGGTTGCCGAGGTGTTCGAGCTACGCCGCAGCTTTGAATGGCGCGGTCTGGGGACGGTGCCTTACTCGGCCTTCCGGCTGCGCGAACGCTTCGCCGCCTTCGATGCCGAGCGACGCTTCGATCTGACCGAACCCGCAGCGGTGGAAAACAAGGCCTGCGCATGTCCGAAAATCCTGCGTGGCGCGGCGCGGCCCACCGATTGCAAGCTGTTCGGCAGGCAATGTACGCCACAAACGCCGTTGGGTTCCTGCATGGTGTCCGACGAGGGGGCCTGTGCGGCCTATTTCAAGTATGGCCGCAGGGCCACGGGGATGGAGGCGGCAGAATGAAAGACACCTCGACGATCACCGGAGTGGTGGAGATGCGCCATGGTGCTGGCGGGCGCGACATGGCCGACCTGATCGACAGTGTTTTCCTGCGTGAACTCGGCGGCACGGGCGAAGAGGACCAGGCGGTGCTCGACATGGCTCCGGGGCGCATCGCTATCTCGACCGACGGTTTTGTCATATCACCGCTGTTCTTTCCGGGGGGTGACATCGGGTCGCTGGCGGTGAACGGCACGGTCAATGACGTGGCCATGGGCGGTGCCGATCCGGTGGCGCTGACGGCGGGTTTCGTGATAGAGGAAGGCTTCTCGATGGCCGATCTGGCCCGGATCGCCGCCTCGATGGCCGAGGCTGCGCGACAGGCGGGCGTGCGCATTGTCACCGGCGACACCAAGGTGGTCGAGCGTGGCAAGGGCGACGGCGTGTTCATCACCACCGCAGGTATTGGGGTCCTTCCCGAAGGGATGTCACTGTCTGCGCGCAACGCACGGCGGGGCGACGCGGTGCTGGTCTCTGGGACAATGGGTGATCATGGGGTTGCCATCATGGCCAAACGTGCAGGCTTCGATTTTGAGACGGAAATAGTCTCGGATTGCGCGCCTTTGAACCGGCTTGCACGCACCCTTCTGTCAGCGGCACCGGGTTGTCGCCTGATGCGTGACCCCACGCGCGGCGGACTGGCCGCCGTGCTGAACGAAATCGCGCAGGCCAGCGGTGTTGGCATCACGATCCGTGAGGACGCGATCCCCGTCAGCGATGGAGTGCGAGGTGCCTGCGAGCTTCTTGGCCTCGATCCGCTCTACGTCGCCAACGAGGGCAAGTTGGTTACCATCGTACCCGAGGACCAGGCCGAGATGGCGCTTGCGGCGCTGCGCTCCGATCCGTTAGGGCAGGCCGCTGCGATCATCGGCACGGTGCGCGCCGACCCGGACCGGTTTGTAGAGATGGAAACCGCTTTTGGCGGTCGCCGCATGGTCGACTGGATCGCGGGCGAACAACTGCCGAGGATCTGCTGATGCGCATCCTGATATTCACCCATGCCTTCAACAGCCTCTCCCAGCGACTCTGGCTGGAGTTGGCGGAGGCCGGCCATGACCTTACGGTCGAATACGACGTCAACGACGCGACGACGCGCGAGGCAATGGCGCTCTGGCAGCCGGAGTTGATTCTGGCACCGTTTCTGAAACGCGCAATCCCGGATGATGTCTGGAGCACGGTTCCCTGCTTTGTCGTGCATCCCGGGCCGCTTGGCGACAAAGGGCCCTCGGCGCTCGATCATGCAATCATGGACGGGCGCACAAGCTGGGGTGTAACGGTCCTTCAGGCGGTCGGCGCGATGGATGCAGGGCCAGTCTGGGCGCATCGAAGCTTCGCGATGCGGGCCGACTCCAAGTCGAGCCACTACAGACGCGAGGTGACCGAGGCCGCCGTCGCCGCGGTGAACGAAGCGCTGGAACGTCTTGCATCCGGGCGGGGTCCGCTCACGCCGGCCAATAACGGGCCGGAGCGCGAAAAGCCACTGCTGCAACAAGCGGCACGACGGATCGATTGGACAGGCATGAGCACACAGGAGGTGCTTACCCGCATCCATGCCGCCGACGGCCAGCCAGGCGTCGAGGACAGGATCTGTGGGCTGCGCGTCTGGCTGCACGATGCTCATGCTACACAGGACGGGATGGGCGAGCCGGGTGCCATTATCGGAAGAAGCGACGAAGCGATCCTGCGCGCAACTGCTGACGGTGCGGTCTGGATCGGACATCTGACGGTTGGCCTGGCCGACGGGGGCCGACGGCTCAAGCTGCCCGCGGTCGCTGCTTTGAAGCTTCTTGGCATCGATTTGCCCCCGGAGGTTTCAGCGGAGGGCGCGCCCAACCAGGTCTTAACGGAGATTGCCGGCGACATCGCCATTATCCGTTTCCCGTTCCTGAACGGTGCGATGAGCACCACGCGCTCGCAGGCTCTGACCCACGCAATCCGCAAGGCCGCGGCCAGTCCGGCCCGCGCGATTTTGCTCACCGGCGGCCCCGACTTCTGGTCGAACGGCATTGACCTTGCCACCATCGAGGCCTCGGATAGCCCGGCCGAAGAGTCCTGGGCCTCTATCAACGCGATGGACGATGTCTGCCTGGCGATGCTCGAGGCGAGGGACAAACTGGTCGTCGCCGCCATGCGAGGCAATGCAGGCGCAGGCGGAGTGTTCATGGCACTCGCCGCCGATCAGGTCCTGGCCCGCGAAACGGCCGTGTTGAGCCCGCATTACAAGAACATGGGAAACCTCTACGGGTCGGAATACTGGACCTACTTGCTTCCACGTCGCCTGGGAAAGGGCGGTGCCACGCAGCTTATGTCCACGCGGATGCCCATCCTCGCCCGGCAGGCCTGTGATATGGGGTTGATCGACGGGCTCCTGCCGGGCGATCCGAAGGCGGCCGAGGCGACCGCCGTCGCGCGGGTGCACGAGATGTTGGATGCGTCCGATTTCTCGATGCGTCTTTCGGCCAAGGCAGAGGCGCGGGCGCTGGACGAAGCGCAAAAGCCGCTCGCGGCCTACCGGGCCGAGGAACTTGAAGGTATGCGACTTAACTTCTTCGGCTTCGACCCCAGCTATCATGTCGCCCGGCACGACTTCATCACCCAAGTCCCGAAATCTCGCACACCTCTGCATCTCGCCCGGCACCGGCGCGCCGGCGCGACCAGGGCAGCGGGCTAACCATGAAGCCGCAGTCTTTCCTGCCAAGAAGCCGAAAAACAAAAGGTACGATTACGATGAGGGCTTCGTGAGCCGCAAGCAAAGCTCTCTTATGCGACGTCGGCAGCAACGAAGCAAAATGCCTGCCGCATGCACAAATCAATTCTGCGTAAGCGAAGGCGAGAAATCCACCTTCGGTTTTAGTCCGCGTCTGGGTGGTCTGACCAGGTTGCAGCGAAAGAGCGGTCTGAGTTCGGGCGAATCCGACGCCTTAGAATGACCGGTCTGACGACCCCCGCTGCGCTGCAACCATACTGGTTCCGCGAATGCGAGCGAATGCCGCATCAGCAATAGCTGCAACTGCACAAGTCCGGTTTGTCCCGCCAACCTGCCGTTCTCGCTGAGCGCGGCGAAAGGCGGCTGGCTGCCCGCTCTCTTGGCGGCAGGACTACCCAAACCGCCGCCTTACCCCGCCAGCCAGACCCTGGCGGCGTCGAATGCCTCGGCGCCGAAATGGCGTGCCTCGATGCCGAAGGCGCGCCGGCCGATGCCCACCGCCATCTCCTGCCAGCCGGCATTGCCGACCACCGCCGCGCGTTCGACCCGGGGGGCGTGCCCGCGCACCAGTTCGAAATGGTCCCTGAGCGCGCCGAGACCCTGCCAGCCGTCGAAATCGCGCAGGTCGATCAGCAGGCGCACCTTGTCGTGCCCGGCCATGAAACGGTTGAGGTCCTCAAGGTCGTTTTCATAGGCCGCGCTGTCGACCTTGCCGCGCAGGCTGACATGGAGGATGCCGTCGCCCAGGTCCTCCTGGTGGATGGTGCCCAAGCTCTCGCGCAGCCACCGCCGCGCATCCTCGAGCTCGGAGAGGGCGAACCGGCCCACCGGGCAGGGCATGAAGACCGCGAACGCCGCTGCCGCCGCCTTGAGCGCCGCATTGTCGGTCACCAGCGCCGCGCGGTCGAAGCCGCGCCAGTGCTTGAGCCCGGTGCGCGCGTCCTGCAGCATGGCGCCGAGGGTGAAATCGGAAAACCCCGCCTCGACAACGGCCAGCAGGCGCACGCTGTCGGCTTGCTCGATGGCCGCGTCGATGGCCGGGATCAGGGTTTCGGTATAGTCGCGGTCGCTGACCGGGGGCGACATGCGGATTTCAAGGATATTGTGCTCGCCGGTGTGCTCGACGGTGATCATGGCCGTATCCTTTCCGGTATGGTTGCGGATGCATCCGATATAGGGGCGCCCGCGACCCCGGAAAACGGCACGGTCGCGAGCCGCGTCCGCATCTCGCGGATCAAACCGGCCCTACCGCTCCTTGCCGACATTGGCGGCAAAGGATTTCTCGAATTCCGCCTGCTTGCCGGCGTCCGCCCCGGTCTGGTGGCGCGCCTTCCAGTCGTCGTAGGGCATGCCATAGAAGATCTCGCGCGCCTCGGCCTTGCTCAGCTCTATGCCGCGGTCGGCCGCGGCCTCCTGATACCAGCGGGAAAGACAGTTGCGGCAGAACCCGGCGAGGTTCATCAGGTCGATGTTCTGAACCTCGGGGCGCTGTTCCATCAGATGCGCGCGCAGGGCGCGAAAGGCGGCGGCCTCGATCTCGGTGCGGGTGCTGTCGTCCATGTCGGTTCTCCTCCTGTCGGGGGACAAGATGCAGCCGGAAGGTCGGCGGTCAAGCCGGCCTGCTCAGACCAGCGGTCGTAACGACTGACTTCTTGTGCGACGACAGGCATGCGACCGCCCGGGTGGGCGCGAATGCGCCCGCCGTCGTGCCAGAGGCACGCCTGCGGCGTGACGGGCGGGCGGGCGCATGCCGGATCGC
>CAZNMK010000009.1:0-9555 GCA_964574045.1 uncultured Roseovarius sp.
TGGGCGAGGTAGTCAAGGCAAGCCTCTCTTGGCGTGATATCCACCCGCACATCGTTCCACTCGTCCGTGGGGATCTCCGACAGGCGGCGCTCCATCAGCGCCTCACCTGTCGAGACGATCTGGATGACAGCCGCATGGCCTGCGGTGAGATCAGCGTCGATGGCGGCGATCAGGGTGGGGGTTTTCATCGAGGTCAGCAGATGGCCGAAGAAGCGCTGCTTGGCGGATTCAAACGCCGAACGCGCGGCGGACTTGGCCTGGCGGTTCAGCGTACCGCCGGATTCGCCAGTAATGTTGGCCGCTTCCAGCGCCGCGGACAAGTTCCGATGTATGACTCCGAAGGCGAGCGCATATGCATCATAGATCCCGCGCTGCTCCGGCGTCAGCGCATGTTCCAGCATCTCGTATTCGACGCCGTCATAGGACAGCGAGCGCGCCGTGTAGAGGCCAAGCGACCGCAGATCGCGGGCCAGCACCTCCATCGCGGCAACGCCGCCAGCTTCGATAGCTTGCACAAATTCCGCCCGCGTCGAAAACGGAAAGTCCTCGCCCCCCCAAAGCCCAAGCCGCTGCGCATAGGCGAGGTTGTGCACCGAGGTTGCGCCGGTGGCCGAAACATAGACCACGCGGGCATTGGGCAGCTTGTGCTGCAGACGCAGGCCGGCCCTGCCCTGTTGCGACGCCGTGACATCGCCGCGCTCGCCCTTGCTTCCTGCGGCATTCGCCATGGCATGGCTTTCATCGAACAGGATCACCCCGTCGAAATCCACCCCCAGCCAGTCGACGATCTGATCGACGCGGGATTTCCTGGCGCCGCGTTCTTCCGAGCGCAGCGTTGCATAGGTGGTGAACAGGATGCCCTCGGAGAGCGGGATATCCTTGCCTTGCGCAAAGCGCGACAGCGGCGTCACCAGCAAGCGTTCCTGCCCGAGTGCGGACCAGTCGCGCTGCGCATCCTCCAGCAGCTTGTCGCTTTTGGAGATCCAGAGCGCTTTGCGCCGACCCTGGGCCCAGTTGTCAAGCACAATCCCGGCCGACTGGCGGCCCTTGCCCGCACCGGTGCCATCGCCAAGGAAGAAGCCACGGCGGAAGCTGACGGTGTCCGCGGCATCGTCGGGCGCGGCCGAGACCATGTCGCCGGTTTCATCGACAGTCCAAGACCCCGCGAGATACGCGCCATGCGCCTCGCCTGCGTAGATCACGGTCTCAAGCTGCGCGTCGGACAGAAGGCCATCGCGCAGGATGGCGGCTGGAAGCTTGGGCCGGTAGCTGGGTTTCGGAGGAGCGACCGAAGCCATGGCCGCCGATTGCACCAGCTTGGTCGGGTGCGGTTCCGCTCCGGGAATGTCGATCGCCTGCAGACGGAAGGTCTCATAAATGGCATCCGACAGGCGCGCGCTGGCCCCGTCCTCGGTTGCATCGCGCAGGGTATAGGCGAGGTCTGCGGCCTCGATCTGCACCGCGGTGTTGGTGGGGGCTGTTGCAGGCGTGGCGCGCGACGAGCTGATGCCTGTGCGCGTGGTGCGGGCAGGATTTCCCGGGAAGGGGGAAGTGGGGCCCTGCCCGGCTGGTGCGACCTGCGCCAGTTCGAGGCGCGGGGGGACATGGGTAGTGATCAGCGAGAGCAGGCTGGCGACATCAGGCGATATCGGGCGCGCCAGATCGGCTGTGATGCCGCCCGCCTCGCCACCGCGGCATTTGTCGAAGACCGAAATCCGCGTCTCAAAGCTGGTGCCGTGCTTGGCGAAGGCGGCACCGGACACCGCACCCGTAAAGACCAGATGCGCGGTCTCGGTCAGGCGCCCGAAGGTCTCAGCCCAGGCGGGCGCATCGGGCGCGAAGCCCGCACCGGTGATGGCGACCAGCCGTCCGCCGGGGACCAGGCGCGCGAGCGCAGAGCGCAGATGCCGCGCTGTCGCCTCGGTGCTGCGGGCATCGACATTGGCCACCGCCGAGAACGGCGGGTTCATCAGGATCACGCTCGGGCGCAACCCTGCGTCCAGATGATCGTCGATCTGGGCTGCGTCAAAGCCCGTGACAGGCCGGCCCGGAAACAGGCGACGGAGGAGATCAGCGCGGGTGTCGGCAAGCTCGTTCAGCGCGAGGCTGCCGCCCGCGATTTCTACGAGGACCGCCAGAAGGCCCGTCCCAGCCGATGGCTCCAGCACCAAATCGCGCGCGGTGATCTGTGCTGCAGCCATTGCGGCCAGCCCCATGGGCAGCGGCGTCGAGAACTGCTGGAACCGCTCCATCTCCTCGGACCGCCGCGTATGGGTCGGCAAAAGGCCGGACACCTTGGCAAGGATCGGCAGCAGCGCTGCGGGCGAGCCCGCCCGCGCCAACAGCGCGCGGCCAAACTTCCGCAGGAACAAGACCAGCGCTGCCTCGCCTGCTTCATAGGCCAGCTTCCAGTCCCAGGCGCCGGTCGCGTCAGAGCCGCCAAAGGCGCGCTCCATCTCAAGGCGCAGGCGCAGCGCGTCGATCTGGAAACCTTGCGCCAGATCGGGCTGCAGCGCTTTGGCCACGCTCAAGATCGCAGCGGCCGTATCGAGGGACGGGATAGGGGCGACAGGCGCAAGGGCGCGCTCGGTCGCAAAGGGGGCGAGATGGGTCATCGGAAAACTCCGGAATGAGGGACAGGATCAGGCCCGGACGCCCTCTTTCGGGCACCCTCAGGCCTGACCTTCCCCGGCCATCCTCTTCCTCTCAAACCCCATGATTTCCGCAGGTGGCTTGCTTTTGTTCCTGTTATGTTCTATTTTACGAGCCACGCTAAGAAGGGAGATCCCCGATGGAAAGCACCACTTACGCCCTGCCCGCGACGCCCAAGCAGATCGCCTACGCCCGCGCGCTGGCCCTGCGCAACCAGACGCTTTTGCCGTGGGAGGTTCAGCAAGATCGGCGCTCCTTGAGCGCCTGGATCGACGCGCAGGCCAAGCTGAAGCCGGGCACGCAGGACAGCCGCCCGACATCAAAGCAGGTCGCCTTCGCCGAGCGTCTCGCCCGGATCAAACGCCGCGCCGTGCCGGATGAGTGTTTCCGCGACAAGGGGCTGATGTCGAAGTGGATCGACGGGAATAGGTGAGGACGGCACCGGCTGGCTCCGGCCTTCCGGAGCTTCTGGCATACCGTGGCTTGGCAAACCGAGTGTAGTTGCCAACCTATAGATTGGCAGATTTGCCCTTTGGGACATCAGCCTCGGTCAAGCTCCTGTCCGAAGGACCAAGGTCTGGTCGCGGCGGCAGACCGGGACGTACACCGCTGAGACCTTCGGCAACCGCTGCAAGTCGTTGCCGTCTTTCGACCCAGCGTCTTCAGATCTCCCTTCACGTGGGGCTAGTCCATCAATTCTTTGGAAATGGTGATATTGGAGCGTCCATAACGCTGGAAAAGCAACCTCATCGAAGAAAACTATAGTGGTCTCTTGGGGCAGAGACGTCGCCTTCGTCAGCGCGTCTATAGGAAGCCCAGAAGACCGGCGGACTCAGTCCAAAGCCTCAAAGAACAACTGATGGTCACACGGCTTCAAATGCGTGACGTCCGGCCTGTTGCCGTTTGCCGGTTTCATGTCTTCGGCCCCCCCCCAAAAAAGCGCATGCGCCATTACTCGTCAGCCGACGGCAGTAAGCGAGTAGTGCGGTGTCCCATCCCAAACAAGATCCCAAGACGCGCCCGGCCGGACGTTCTGGATGGCGTGGGGCTCGAAGCAGACGAGGCAATTCCCGCCCGGCGCGGGAGCCCGAACTGAGGGGTAGATCAGGCCCCGCGATCCAGCCCGGCGAAGATGCTGGGCGAGGCTTTGGCCCTCGGGATATCCGACAGCCGGATCGGGATGCAGCGCTGGGTGTTCCGGCTCATCGGTCAGATCATCGAAGATCCCGATGAAATCCGCCAACAATTCCACATAGCGAGCGCTGTCATGGAAGCTGCCGGTAAAGCCGAGTTCACGGGTGCGGTGCCAGGCCACTTCGCTGACAGAAACCATCACCTCCCACGCGCAGTACCAGGCGCCACGATCTTCGGTGTTGAAGCGGTTCCCGCCGGCGCGGGTATAGGTGAAGGCGGCGTTGACATGACTGTCGCCGTAAATGCGCAGATCGCGGCTGCGCCGCTGCCAGGCAAGCTCGCGCGGGTCCAGATGGGGATTGCGGCCACGTTCGGCCAGAAGGCGGCCGCTGGTCAGGCCCTCGATCTCTGCGAGGATCTCCATCTCGTCATCGGTATCGACGAGACCGCGCAGGGATGGCGGCTTGTGGTAGGTAGCGGGCAGAAGACGAACGAGACCGCGATCGGAAATCTCGGTCTGCTTCATGCCCCACCACGCAGCGCATCCAGATAGGTCCGAACCGCGAGAATTTGCGGCAAGCCGCCGTCGATCGCCGTGTCAACCGGACGGCTGCCCCCAAAGAGCGGCCCCGTGTTCGGCCGGGTGAACCAGCTTCGCGCGAGCGGCTCGGAGAAATAGAGTTCGAGCGATTTGTAGATGCCGATCACCGCACTGAGCCGCAGCAGTTGATCCTTGGTCAGTTCCCCCGCGAAATCCGGCTTCTTGGCACGCTTCCACGTGCTCACCGTCATATCGGCAAGGCCAGCCGCTTCGTTCAGGTTAAGGCCCCAAGCATCGACCACGCGCGCATAGGCCTTCAACGCGACGGCGTTGATCTGTGCGGGTTCTCGGATTTTCTCTGCGACGTACATGGCGTCCTCCATTGGGCTGAATATAGATCATATGGCCTCATTGTAAAGATCAAATGAACTGCCCGCGCTCTCACCCGAACCGGCGCCCTTCTTCGGTGAAGGTGTACTCGTTGACGATTATCCCCTCCTCTATGGCCTCGTCCGAGGTCAGGTGGTCGTATTCAGCCTCAAGCTGGCGGTAGAGCCAGCGGGCCAGATCACGCAGCGCCTCGGTCACGATCTCCTCGGCGTCTTCGGTCGGCGGCTGCCAGGTCGGGCTGTCCCGCGTAACGTCAACGGACATCGTGTATTCATGGTAGTAGCGCCCGCGATGGCTGACCTCGGCCGCGAGCTGGTAAAAGTTCCGCCGCTGGATGGTCTGCAGCCGGTCGACGATGCCATGGAGCGTCGCGTCTTGGGGCGCGTAGTCGCGGATGCGCGCGGCCGCACCCTTGGCATGGCTAAGGTAGCCTTCGAAGCAGGCCCCGTCGCCCTGACTCCAGAACCCGGAGAACCAAATGCAGGGCTTGGCCCGCGTCCCGCCGCCCATCAGCCGCACGGGGGTGGTTTTGAGCCGGATGCCGAGGATCTCGCAGACCCGCTCGAAGTCCTCGTAAACCGCGTCCCACCAATCGTCGTGAGGCCCAAGCTCGCGATACCAGCTGCGCGCTTTTTCCTTGGCGACGTCGGAGAGTTCAGGGAACTGGTAGACTGTTGTGCAGATCACCTCAGGCATCGACCTCCTCCCCGTTCAGCGCGGCGGCGAGCCACTCCTGGCTGCTTGTCCAGCCGATGGATTTGCGGGCACCGAGATCGATGACATGCGCGCCACCGCCAAAGGCGTCGAGGCGCGGCCGGGAGCAGGTCAGGGCATACTGGAACCCCCAGAGGCCGGTGAGATCGAATTCTTCCGCGAGGCGCAGGACGAAGCGGATGACGGCTTCGACATCGCCGTGGTCGTCATCATGGATCCAGAGGGTGCTGCCCTCGGGCGCATCCTGGCGCACGAGGTCGAAGCCTGCAACCTCCGGGTCCTCGGCATCCTGATCGGCTTCGCGCAAGCTCTGGAACAGGGCGAGCGCGCGGGCGGCCTTGACGGGGGTACCGACGTCGAGCAAGCACGAGAAATGGGTGAAGTAATCTGCCATTGGGACCTCCTGAATGGGGAAAACCCGGCCGGGCGGCCGGGCGTTGTGTTGGAATGAAGGGGTGGTTGGGGGTAATCAGCCGTTTGGCTGGTCGCCCGCCGCCTGTCGCGCGGCATGGGCGCAGAGCATCTGCTGGTAGAAGCGCTTGCGCGACGTCCGGAAGCCGCGCACGGCGCGCGTGTCGGGATGAAGCGCCCGGACCGCTGCGCGCAGGACGGCGTAAGGCGAAGCGGTCACCGGCAGGCCGAGGCGATGATAGGCCGGGTCGGTCATGTCAGGCGACCTCGACCACGGGCGAGGCGAGATGCGGATCGACCAATGCCTCGATCCGCTCGGCCCGGCCCATCCACGGCTCGGGCCGGATGGCCTTCACCCAGTCGGCGAAGCTCGGGATGAAGCCGAGGTCTTCCTTCACGTGCTGCTCGCCCACCCAGCGGGTCGGAATGATGCGCCCGGTCGAGAGTGTGAGGGTGGGACCGAAAATCGTCTCGGCCATGAAGATGCCCTCGGCATGGTGGCGCAGCGCCCGGTGCCGAAAGTCCGCAGTAATCTCCTTGCTCTGGTCGAACCAAGTATGCACGGCCATGTAGCAGTCGACCGTACCGCCCCATTTCTTCACCGAGGACAGGGCGTGGTGATAGGGATGTGCCATCGCCGCCCCCTCAGAAATGGTGCGTGTAGAGTTCAGACGAGGTAAAGCGCTCGTTGAACTCGAGATGGATGCAGCGTGCGGACGCGTCGAAGCAGAACTCGCCCCACGCGCCGTCATTGTTTTCCCAACCGCCATGGGTGTCGGAGAGGAAGTCGTAGGTGAGCTGCTCGACGACATCCTCCAGCGAGAGCTGCCGTATTTCGACCTCAGGGTCGTCCCAGGTCAGAGCGGCATAGGGAATTTCGGTCGCGGGAAAATCGACAGCCGTCTCGCCCGCCCAGGCGCCGATGCTTTCGATCTGGCCGCTGTCACCGGCCCCGTCGAAGGTCACGGTGACATGGGTGATGCCGGCGGCCATGAGGCCATCGAACAGGCGGTCTTTGTTGCATGGGCGCAGGGCGAGGGTCCGGGCAGTGCGCTCTACATGCACGGCAAGGATCGCCCCGAAATCGACGGTGGAAGGCCGCAGCGGTGCGGCCAGAGTGGGTTCAGTCTGGGTCATGGATATCTCCGTTCGGTGAGGACAGGTCAGACCCCCCGGGTGGCGCACTCCTCTGCCCCCCGAAGGCTCAAACCCTTCCCATCCCTCCTCTGTCTCTCGGGCGTCACGCCGCGATCTGAAGCGCGTGGGCAGCAAAGGCGCGCCAGAGCGGATCGACCAGACGCGCATCCAGCAGATCGGCACGGTGACGCAGTCGCTGCGCCAATTCAGGCTCGTGCCAATCAATGGCACGGCCAGCCTGGGCGCGAAGTTGAACCGCCTCGGTCACGACGGCCCGCGCCTCAAGAGCATTGGCGACAGGGTGGCACCAAGCCACAGCGCCATGACTGGCGGCCCCGGCAAGAACCAGGCGCTGGTCGCAATCAAGGATGGCCAGAAGCTGCATCGGAGCCGTTGTCCTTTGCATGCTCAAACGCTCCCTGCATGGCATCGGCCAAGGTCGCAAAACGCTCAACGACCACGGAGGCAGCGGTGCCCGACATCAGGGCTGCCGGCGTCCGGTGCATCCGCGTCAGCGCGAAAGGCAGGCGGGGATCAGGAGCGACAGTCGGGCCATTTGGGACGGGGCCCATCGGGCGCGGGCTCGGTTGGATCGGCAGGGGAAGGTCAAACATGGCAATGTCTCCAATGGCGCGGGGAGCCACTCTCCCCGCCTTATCCGTCAAAGACCAAACCGCCGCCCTCTTGCTCGAAGGGGCGACGGTAGCAAGTCTGGTGCCACGATCAGAGCTTGCCGAGGGCCCGCAGGCTCAGCTCCGTTCCGGCACCGACGATGATGTGGTCATGCAGCGTCAGGCCGAGATACTTGCAGCCCTTCTGGATCTCCTTGGTCATGCTGAGATCGGCCTCGGACGGCGTGGGATCACCCGACGGGTGGTTGTGGATCAGGATCAGGGCGCTGGCGTTCAGCATCAGCGCCCGCTTGATCACCTCGCGCGGATAGACGGGGACATGATCGACTGTGCCGGTCGACAAAAGCTCATCGGCGATGATGCGGTTCTTGCGGTCGAGATAGAGGACATGGAAGCGCTCGACCGGGCCGTGGACGGTTAGCGCGCAGTAGTCCATCAGCGCCTGCCAGCTGCCGATAACCGGGTTCTGGCTGAGATAGCGGCCGAGGATGTCGCGGGCCTCGAGAATGACGGTTTCTTCTTGGGGGGTCATGGGCGTCTCGCTGAAATGCGCGCACCGAAGCCCCCTGCCCTTTCGGGGCGGGGCCAGTGGCGTGCTGGTGGAAGGGGAAAGCGCGACCGCCGCAAGTGAGGGCGGTCGCGATGTCGGGTCCGGCGTCAGCCGACCCGGTCGAGGAGCTTCTTGGCGCGCCCTTCCATGTCGAGGCGGGCATCCTGCTGGGTCTTGTCGCGCGCAAGCCGCGTTATGCCCTGCACGAAATCGAAGATACTCTCGGGCGGGCGGCCTTCTTCCATCAGCACTTTCTCGATGATCTTGCCGGACTCCGCCTTCGAGAAGCCCCGCTTGCGCAGGAAATCCGCGCGATCTTCGTCGCTGCGCGCCACGATCTGCTGCCGCGCGGCCTTGATGCCGTTCACGAACCCCTGCGGCGAGGAATTGGCGAAGCGCGTCAGCGCCGGGGCCGCCTCATGGGCAAAGCGCGAGGCGGCGTATTTCGAATGCCGGATGCGGATCTCCTGGAAATCCTCGACGCCCCACAGATTCCTGTTTTGACACACCGCCCGCAGGTAGAAGCTCGCCATGCCGAGGGTCTTGGCACCAACTTCGGAGTTCCAGCAGTAGAAGCCCCGGAAGTAGAGATCGGGGGAGCCGTCCGGCAGCTTGCCCGCTTCGATCGGGTTGCGATCGTCGACCAGGAACAGGAAGACGTCGCGGTCCGAGGCATAGAGCGTGGTCGTGTCGCGGCTGATCTCGACATCGGGGTTGTAGACCCCGGTCGACCAATCGAGCACGCCCGGCACCTTCCAGCGCGTGTCGCCGGTGCCATTGCCCGCGATGCGCTGCACCGCCTCGACCAGTTCGAAATCGTGGATGCGGCCGTAATCGGGGCCGGTCACGGCGCGCAACTCCGTGCGGCCATCTTCGGTCTCGAAGGTCTTCACCTGCTCGGCGCGGTGTTTGGTCAGACCATATTGCAGGTTGATCCCCGCCAACGGCGCGGGCAACTGGCGCAGGTAGGACGCCGGCGCGCCGACGATGCTGGCAAGCTGGCCGAACGCCCAATGCGTCGGCGCGACCGGTTCTTGTGCCTTCGGCAACATCAAGTGCAACCGCTCGGGGTTGTCGTGCGCAGCCTCGACCCGGATATCCGCTGTCTGTACCACGCGGCTGCGGCTGCGCTCCGACCGACCTTTCACATTGGCCCAGAGATCGTCGAGCGAGAGATACCGCTCGTCATCCGGCCGGTTGAACCACTCGGACGACACCCGCCCGTTCCGTTCACCCCGGCTCACATCCACTTTCCAGCCACCAGCCCGCGCCGGCTGTACCGGATCCAGAACTTCTACAACGCCCATCGGCTATCTCCCGTGACAGGCGCCGGGAGCCACTCTCCCAGCCATCAACCCGTCACCGGGAAACCGGCACTCCTCTTCCTCTCGAAA
>CAZNMK010000009.1:9565-19165 GCA_964574045.1 uncultured Roseovarius sp.
TGGCATGATCGGCCGCAATGCGGGACCAAGCTGTCGTTTCCAATGAGCGTCATGCTTGCGAGCTGAGCTCCCGCCGCGCTACCGTGAGTATTAACCGGGACAGCTCGTGAAGCTGGTCGGCGGCCAGCCGATTGATCTGCCAGAACAGGTGCCGCTCCAGCATCTGTCCGGGGGCCAGCTCGACCAGATCTCCGCGCTCGAGATGGCGTCTGGCGAGCTGTACCGGATTGAGCGCCCACCCCATGCCGGCGAGGCTTCCCTCAAGGAAGCTCTGCGTCGAAGGAAGCCAGTGCGTGGGGAATGACATGTCTTGCCCGAAAACCTCGCGCGCCCAGACGTTCTGGAGCCGGTCCTTCTGGTCGAAGGTGAGAGCGGGCGCGCGTTGGAACGCCTCCTTCGTGAAGCCGTCAGGGAAGTATCGGGCAACGAAGTCGGGGCTCGCCGTCGCCTGGTAGCGCAGCGCACCGAGCGGCGTGACACGACACCCCTGCACAGGACGTTCCAGCGAGGTAACGGCGGCAAGCACGCGACCGCGCCGCAGCCAGTCGGCGGTATGGTCCTCGTCGTCGATCGCCACATTCACGAGATAGTCGGTGGCCCTGGTGAAGGAGGCGATGGCCTCGAGAAACCAGGTCCCGAGGCTGTCGGCGTTCGTCGCCACGTTGAGGGTTACCTGTCCGGCACCTTCCGCCCCGGAAAGTTCAGGCAGATGTTCCATGAGATCCTTTTCGAGCATCCCCACGCGGTCCATGTGCCGGCAAAGCGCAAGGCCTTTGTCCGTGGCGGTGCATGGCGTTCCACGCTCGATGAGCACCGCGCCGAGGCGTTCCTCGAGATGCTTGATGCGCTGCGAGACAGCCGACGGGGTCACGTTGAGAGAAGCGGCGGCCCTTTCGAAGCTGCCGGTCCTGACGACCGCGGCGACGGCGCGAAGAGCTGCGTAGTCCACAGCCATTTAGTTTTCCTTTATTGGCATCAGGTGCTTTAATTTGTCTAATCTACTGCGACCGAATAGTCCAAGGGCAGTTTTTTGGATCAGAGGCCCACATATGGATATCGCAGTTTTCTTCACCGGCATGATGATGAGCCTCAGCCTCATCGTGGCGATCGGCGCGCAGAATGCCTTCGTGCTGCGCCAGGGGTTGCGCGGCGAGCACGTCCTGGCTGTCTGTATCGCATGCGCGGTCTCGGACGCGATCCTGATCACCGTCGGCGTGACCAGCTTCCACACCGTCTCGGAGTGGCTGCCCTGGCTCGAGCCGGTGATGCGCTACGGTGGCGCGGCCTTTCTGATCTGGTATGGCGTGAAGAGTCTTCTGTCCGCGTTGCGCTCGAACGAGGCGCTGGCCGCGGATTCCTCGCTGCCGATGACCGATCTCTTCCACACGCTGGTGGCCTGTCTCGCGATCACCTGGCTGAACCCCCATGTGTATCTTGACACGGTCGTTCTTCTGGGGACCATCTCCACGCAGTTCACCGACAGCCAAGGGTCTTTTGCGATCGGCGCGATCCTGGGATCGTTCGTGTTCTTCTTCGCTCTCGGCTACGGTGCCACCAAGCTGAGACCGGTGTTCGAGCGGCCAGCGGCCTGGCGCGTCCTGGAGACGCTCATCGCGCTGGTAATGTGGCTCATCGCCTTCAAGCTGCTGGTCGGAACCTGAGAGGACACACGATGGAGAACCTCAACCACCTGCTCGTCGTCTTCACCGCCTATGTGATCGCGGCCGGGAGCCCCGGTCCGAGCACCCTTCGGATCATGGGCGTGGCGATGAACCATGGTCGCCGGGCCGGGCTGGCCCTGGCGGCGGGCGTCATCTCCGGATCGCTGTTCTGGGGGCTGTCTGCGGCCACCGGTGTTTCCGCGCTGCTCGCGCGCTATGCCGAGGCCCTGATCTTCCTGAAGATCTGCGGCGGCCTATACCTGCTCTACCTCGCGGGGCGCGCAGCCCAGAATGCGCTGTCTTCCAACCCGGCAACCTCAACCGGACCGGCACGATCCGATACTCCTCCGTCCTCGGCCGCGCTCTACCGTCATGGATTGATCATGCATCTGGCGAACCCGAAAGCCGTGTTGGCCTGGATCGCCCTCGTCACGCTTGGCCTCGGTGCTGAGCCATCCTGGCATGATGTGGCCACCATTCTGGCAGGTTGCGCAATCCTGAGCGTGATGATCTTCACCGGCTACGCGGTCGTGTTTTCCACGGAACCGATGATCCGCCTCTACCGGCGGGCCCGACGCGGAATCGAGGGCGTTCTGGCCGCCTTCTTCGGGTTCGCCGGCCTGCGCCTGCTCATGTCACGCTTTTGAAGGAGATGTTCACATGACCTTGTTCACCGGCCTCTCGGCCTTCCCGCTCACGCCCATTGATGACGAGGGGCAGCTGAAATCCGAGCTTCTGCAACGGTTCCTCGAGCGGATCGTGGCTGCGGGAGCGGATTCCATCGGACTGCTCGGCAGCACCGGTGGATACGCCTACCTGACACCGGAAGAGCGCAAGCGGACCCTCCGGGCCGCCGTAGATTGCGTGGCGGGACGGACACCGCTTGTCGTCGGTGTCGGCGCTCTCACGACCGATGTTGTCGAGGACCTCGCGCGAGACGCCCGGAAAGCCGGGGCGGACGGCCTGCTTCTTGCGCCCATGTCCTATCAGCCGTTGACCGATGATGAGGTCTTTCGCCATTTCGAGGCCGTCGCCGCGGCCGGCGAGCTGCCCCTGTGCATCTACAACAACCCGGGCACCACCAAATTCACCTTCAGCCCGGACCTGATCGCGCGTCTGGCCGAAATCTCGAACGTGGCCGCGGTCAAGATGCCTTTGCCGCCGGACAGCGATTACGCGGGCGAGATGCGGAGCCTGCGGGCCGTGACGCCGGATGGCTTCGCCGTGGGCTATAGCGGCGACTGGGGGGCGAAGGACGCGCTGCTCGCCGGCGGTGCCTGCTGGTATAGCGTCGTGGCCGGCCTCTTGCCGGAACCCGCTCTCGCGCTCACCCGCGCGTCTCAGGCCGGGAATGCGGCCGAAGCCGAGCGCATCGATCACGCTTTCGCTCCCCTTTGGGCGCTGTTCCGCGAGTTCGGCAGCTTCCGCGTGATGTTTACCATCGCGGAGATCCTCGGTCTCGGGCACATCACCCCGCCGCGTCCGATCCTGCCGCTCGAGCCTGCCTCCCGCCAAAGGGTCGAGGTGGCGCTGCGTCCGCTGCTCCAGGACGCCGTCTGATCAGGGGACTGTGCTTACGCCGGGAATGTCTTGAAAGGGCTCAAAGCTGCCTTGCGGCAGTGCAGCGAACCCGGCGGGTTGCCCCGCCGGGCCCGAGGGGGGGGACCCCGTTCTCAGAACGGGATCTCGTCGTCGCGGTCGACCAGCTCGGGGTTTTCGTTCTCGGCCGACTTCGGGCGGCTCAGGAAGTCGACCTTCTCGGCGATGATCTCGCAGCCGTAGCGGTCGTTCCCCATGCTGTCGATCCACTTGGTGTAGTGGATGCGGCCGTGGACGAGGACCTTCATGCCCTTTTCGCAATGCTCCGCGACCGTCTTGCCGAGACCGTTGAAGCAGGTGATGCGGTGCCATTCCGTGTCCATGACCCGGTAGCCGTTCTCGTCGCGCAGGACGCGACCTTCGGAGAGGCGGGGGCGTGAGGTGGCGAGGCTGAAGTTGGTGATGTTGGTACCGCCTTGGGTGATGCGGGTTTCGGGTTTTTGACCGATGTTGCCGGCGAGGATGACGATGTTTTGCATGGTAAGCTCCTATGTGTCCTGTCTTCGGGACCGTCCCTTCGACAAGACCCGGAAAAAGCCCGTCGGGTGATGCTTGCACGGTGGACAGCATGGACACCGGAAACCCCCAAAGGACCGGGGTGGAGCGGGCAGGACGCCATAGGCGGCCAACTCGGCCCGGGCTGACGCGGGGTTGCGCGCGAGAGCCCGAACGGGATTAGGGGATTGTCAGTCGAAGGGATGGACCAGAAGCCAGAGAGGCGCGGGGAGCCCATGCCAGAACACGTCACCCGGCCAATCGAGACCGCCTGACCCCAAGTTCAGCACCTGCCTGGCGGCAAAACGACGGTCACCAGCCTTTGCCACCCCTGCCCTAGCCTTCCGGGAGTTGCGGCGCCCTGCATCGACGGGCTATCGATACCGGGAAATTCAGGACACGGACCGCACAAATGGCTGATTGCGATCTCGAGTCACTGTCGCTCGGCGAGCTAAAGAAAATGCAGAAGGACGTCGCCAAGGCGATTGCCACATTCGAGGATCGGCAGAAGGCGGAAGCCCGCGCCAAGGTAGAAGCTGTCGCCCGGGATCTGGGCTATTCACTGGCCGAACTCGTCGGGACAGATAGCAAGACCAAGCGCGCTCCAGTCGCACCAAAATACCAGAACCCTGAGAACCCGGCCGTCACCTGGTCTGGTCGCGGGCGTAAACCGCAGTGGTTCGTAGACGCGCTGGCTGCTGGCACAACGGCTGGTGATCTGGAAATTCGCTGAAAGATTACCAACCCTGTGGCTAGGGTCAGGATTCATAACCAATAGATGACGAGAGCCGCGAGGGCGATGGCTGAGAGGAACACCTTGGGGCATCGGTCATAGCGGGTCGCGACGCGCCTCCAGTCCTTGAGCCTGCCGAACATGATCTCAATGCGGTTACGCCGCTTGTATCTCCGCTTGTCGTATTTGATCGGCGTCTTGCGTTTTTTCCGGCCTGGGTTGCAGGCACGTATCCCCTTGTCCTGCAACGCTTCTCTGAACCAGTCAGCGTCGTATCCACGATCCCCGAGTAGCCATTTGACGTTTGGCAGGCCACTGAGCAGGGCCCGAGCGCCGATGTAATCGCTGACCTGTCCGGCGGTGACGAACAGGTCGATCGGTCGCCCCTGACTGTCGCAGATGGCGTGCAGCTTGGTGTTCATGCCGCCTTTGGTTCGACCAATCAGGCGACCGCGCCCCCCTTTTTGGCGGCCATGCTGGTCGCTGTTCTGTGAGCCTTGAGGTATGTCGCGTCGATCATCACGGTCGTCTTCTCACCGTGTTCCGCCGCCAGCCCGGCCATGATCCGCGCGAAGATGCCCTTTTCGCTCCAACGCTTCCACCGGCTGTAGAGCGTCTTATGTGGGCCATACGCGGCGGGCGCATCGCGCCAACGCAAGCCATTGCGATTGATAAAAATAATCCCGCTCAGCACCCGTCTGTCATCAACCCGGGGCTTCCCGTGCGACTTGGGAAAAAAGGGAGCCAGGCGCGCCATCTGCGCGTCGGTCAGCCAGAAAAGATCGCTCATGTCACCGCTCCGTTTTCGGAGGCGTGAATCACGCAGCGCAACAGAAATCAATGCATCCTGACCCTAGCATTACAGTTGCAATCTTTGCTTCATGTGACATTTTTGGGCGATTGCCTGATGTGCTCTTCGCCAGAGCGACCACGCGATGATTTCGGCAGGTTCTATTGATCGTTGCGACATTTTGCATGCAATTCGCCTCATTTCTTGGAGTGACCAACGTATCAAGGGGAGGGTCTGATGGGTTGGGTGTTGCCCATCGCGTTGGTCATCCTCAGAAGTTTTTTTGGGACTGTAACGGTGTTCGCACGAAGCCGAATTGCCGCCATCATGGCAAATGCCATCAGGACCAAGGATACATGGCGGTGCCATCCATGCCATGATCGAGTTTCGTTGTGGTCTAGGCCCAATTCATTTTTTGCGGTCTCAAAGCTATCCTCGATGGCCCATCGATGCCCTTCCACCCTCACCAATGCTTCAATAGACGTACCCTGCGGGCACCAAGTGCTAAAATACGCAAGATCATGATCGGAAATGTTGCGGCGTATCAGCAAACCACGCGTCCAAGTCCCTGTGAGATCCGCCCCAAAGTCGTTTGCGTCCAGATCCGCAAGTTCAATGTAAGCCCAATCGTGCAGACGGTCTCCTTTGGTGCCATCGCCGGCAGACAAGCGCTGCCAGTCGGAAGCTTCAAGCTGCGCGGCTATGTCGCTTGCCATCCCGCTGACGGCAGGGGCTTTACCCCATGACATGAAGCTGTGGTTGCTGTTGACGCCCAGCACATAGCCTTTGCCGGCCTTACGTAGAGCCATCTCGACCTCTCCAACACCGTAAACACTATCTGCCGCCACCCAGGAGAACGGAAGCTTTCTCGTTACGGCACGCTCAATCATCTGGCGCGCAAGCGAGGGTTTGGTTGCGAATTCCACACCCTCGGGTACATGCGCTTTTGCCAACCGATCGGGATCGTTCGTCCAGGATTTCGGCAAATACAAGGCGCGATCAATAAAAGCATGGCCCACAGAGGTAACATAGCTTGCAAAAACACCAATCTGACAGTTGGTGATCTTGCCTGCCGATCCCGTATATTGCCGCGCCACACCACAAGAGCTTCGCCCCTGCTTCAAGAACCCCGTTTCATCAATAACCAGAACAGCTTGCGGGTCCCCAAGCGCTTCAACAACATAGTCGCAAACAATGTCGCGCAGGGCATCCGCATCCCAGTTCCCGCGCCCAAGTATCGCTTGCTGACGCCAGGGACCGCGATCACCGGCAGATTCCGCACGCATCCAACCCGTCTTGCGGGGTTCATCACCAAGAAGACCATCCAGGAACGCCCCAGCGCTTTGAGCAACACGCTCTTGCTTGAAAAGCGGGCGCAGCCGATCCTTCACATCGCGAAGCGAAGACGCCCAAAGCTCCAGAACTTCTTCAACTGCAAAACCAACCATCCATGACCCTTTCATTGCCATGGTAAGGCATTGATTCAGAGATCGATCACAATTGCAACTGTAATGCTAGGACCATGACCTTGTTGCACACCAGGAGTGTCCGTGGCCTCGCAACACGTTTACACCCCATTGACCCCTAGCCTACGGCGACCCCGAACAGCGCACCGACCCCGGCTGTCGCCGCCATTGCAAGCGCTCCCCATAGCGTGACCCGCGCGGCCCCACGGACGACGCCTGCGCCGCCGGCCGAAGCGCCCAATCCGCCAAGAACCGCAAGGCCGAGGATCGTCGATCCCGCCACCAGGGAAGCGATCTGCGCCTCCGAGACCAGCAGCACGACGATCAGGGGTAGCACGGCCCCAACTGCGAAGGTCAGTGCGGACACCAGAGCCGCCTGGATAGGGCGGGCGGTAACGGTTTCCGAAATGCCGAGCTCGTCGCGCGCATGCGATCCGAGCGCGTCGCGTTCAGTCAGTTGCACGGCAACCTTTTTCGCCAGGTCGCGGTCCAGCCCCCTTTCAACATAAATCAGGGTTAGTTCCTCGAGCTCGGCCTCGGGCGTTTCCTCGAGTTCACGGCTCTCTCGGGCGAGGTCCGCCTGTTCGGCGTCAGTTTGCGAGCTGACCGAGACATACTCCCCCGCCGCCATCGACATCGCGCCAGCCATAAGCCCGGCCAGCCCGGCGATCATGACCTCGGGCTTGCCGGAGCCTGCGGCCGCGACGCCGACGACGAGGCTCGCGGTCGAGACAAGACCATCGTTGGCTCCGAGAACGGCGGCCCGCAACCAGCCGATGCGATGCACCATATGGATTTCAGAATGTGAGAGGCGGCTCATGGCTTGGCTCCTTGAACGATGTCTGCTTGCTCTGACATGATGGCCTGGGATTTGCCCGTAGCTGGCTCCTGCGGCGCGATGCGCAGCGCGCGCAGGGCGTTCAGGATCACGGCAACGTCGATCACTTCTTGCAGAAGCGCGCCCTGAACCGGCGTGAGGTAGCCGAAAGCGGCCGCGATCATGCCCATGACAGACAGGCCGATCCCGGCGACAACGCTTTCGACTGCGATCCGGCGGGAGGCGCGCGCGATCTCGATGCCGGGCCCCAGCCGGTCGATCCGGTCGACGAGCAGCACCACGTCGGCGGCCGCGGCCGCGGCCGCGGCGCCCCGTGCCCCCAATGCCACGCCGACATCGGCTGCGGCCAGGGCGGGCGCGTCGTTGACACCATCACCCACCATCATCACCGGCCCGTGTTTACGCTCGGAAAGCACCAGCAACACCTTTTGATCCGGCGTCAGACCGGCCCGCAGCCCGTCGAGGCCCAGCCCCTCGGTCACGCGCTCGGCCACGTCCGCGCGGTCGCCAGTAGCCAGAAGGATGCGCACGATCCCTTGACGGCGCAGACCGTCCAGCATCGCCCCCGCGCCCTCTCGCAACGGGTCAGACATCACCAGATGCCCCGCCAGGTGACCGTCAACTGCCACTGCGACAAGGACCGATCCGGCGCCCTTGGCGGGGTGATCGCCCGCCCTCTGCCCAACGCGGGACACAACGAAACCGTCACCACCGACGATCACGCTGTGGCCCTCGACATGACCCATGACCCCTTCACCCGGAAACTCGGCAACCTCGGATGGCACGGGCAACGAGAAGCCGCGCGCCTTCCCGGCCGCGACAATGGCCTGCGCAACAGGGTGCTTGGAGGCCTGATCGAGCGCAGCAGCGAAGCGCAGGATGTCGCCCTCGACCATGCCGTCGTGACTATCGATCGAGACGATCTGCGGCCGACCGTCGGTCAGCGTCCCCGTTTTGTCGAGGATCAGCGTGCGGATCCGCGCCATCGTCTCGAGCGGCCCTGCGCCCTTGATCAGCACGCCAAAATGCGCCGCACGCGAGAGACCCGCCACCAGCGCGACCGGCACGGCAAGGATCAGCGGACAGGGCGTGGCGACCACCAGCACGGCGACCGCGCGGATCGGATCGCCGGTGAACCACCAGGCCGCAAGGGCGATGCTGACGGTGACGGCCAGAAACCCCAGCGACCAGCGGTCCGCCAGCCGGGACATCGGCGCTTTGGAGGCCTGCGCTTCCTCGACCAGGCGAACGATCCCGGCATAGGTGCTGTCCTTGGCTTCGCGCGTCGCCGTCAGGTCGAAGGCCTCGCCCGCATTGGTCGAGCCGCTCATGGCGTCGGCCCCGCGCGCCAGCCGGACTGGCAGGGACTCGCCGGTCAGCGCCGAGGTGTCGAGGAAGGCCGTGTCGGAGGCCACTGTGCCGTCTACCGGCACCACGTCGCCCTGCCGGATCAGCAGGCGATCACCGGGGGCGAGTTCGTCGAGCGGCACCTCCTCCAGCGCACCGTTGCGGTGCCGGGTCGCGGTCCGGGGCACGCGGGACAGGAGGTCCTGCATCGACCGACGGGCGCGGCCCTCTGCGAAGGCTTCGAGGAAGGTGCCGCCCGAATACATCACCGCAACGACCGCCGCTGCGAGCGTCTCGCCGAAGACGAGCGCCGCGGTCATGGAGAGCGCGGCGACGATATCGAGGCCCACCTCGCCGCGCCCAATGCTCCGGACGATTTCGACCACAAGCGCTGCGAGCGCGGGAACAACTCCTGCAATCCAGATCAGGTTCGCGATCTCTGGTTGGCCCGCAAGGTAGAATGCGAGTCCCACGATCAGCCCGGTTGCGGCCATCAGCAGGAGTGCGGTCTTGAAGCGATCGGTACGGGTCTGTTCCATGCGGCTCATCTTCCCCCGGCTGAGGCGATTGCCGCTGGTTCTTCGGAAAAAAGACGCCCGACTCCCACGCCCATTGCATTGCCTTCATCATCGCGCAGAAGAAACAGGGCGTCGAGTCCACGTTGTCTCGCG
>CAZNMK010000010.1:0-18260 GCA_964574045.1 uncultured Roseovarius sp.
TGGGGCCGGTGGCGCGCAGCACTTCCGAGCGGCTCATCACCATCTTGACCGGGCGGCCGGCCTTGCGCGCCAGCGCCAGCGCCACGGGTTCGAGAAACACCGTGGTCTTGCCGCCGAAACCGCCGCCGATCTCCGAGGCCGTGACCCTGAGCTGCCCCTGCCCGAGCCCCAGAATGGCGGCGCAGGTGTCGCGCACCATGTACTGGCCCTGCGTGCAGCACCACAGATCGGCCTGCCCGTCCGGCCCCACCTGCGCCAGGCAGGCATGGGGTTCGATATAACCCTGATGCGTGGCCTCGGTGCGGTAGGTTCGCCTGAGCACGCGGTCGGCCGTCTTCAGCCCCGCCTCGATGTCGCCATGCCCGAAGGCATAGCGCGCCATCACGTTCGCGGACATGCCTTCGGGAACCGATTCGTTGGCGCGTCCCTCATGCAGGGCCGGCGCGTCGGCGGCGAACGCCCGGTCGACATCGGTGACATGCGGCAGGGGTTCGTAGTCGACCTTTACGAGGCTCAGCGCCCGGCGCGCCACCGCCTGAGAGGTCGCCGCAACCGCCGCCACCGCGTGCCCGTCATAGAGCGCCTTGGCGCCGGCCATGCAGTTGTCGCGGATGTCGGCGAGCGCGTCGTCCAGGTCGAGGTCGGGAAAGTCGGCGCGGGTGACGACCGCATGCACGCCGTCCAGAGCCTCGGCCGCCGAGGTGTCGATCGAAACGATGCGGGCGTGGGGGTGGGGGCTGCGCAGCACCCGCCCCACCAGCATCCCCGGCGCGCTCATGTCGGCGCCGAAGCGCGCCCGCCCGGTGACCTTGTCGATGCCGTCGGGGCGCGGCACGCGGGTGCCGACGACCTTGAATTCGGTTCTGGTCTCCTGCTTGGTGTCGAGCGCCATCACGATGCCTTTCGCATGTCGGCCGCGGTTTCGAGCACGGCGCGAATGATCTTGTCGTATCCGGTACAGCGGCAGAGGTTGCCCGCGAGCCAATAGCGCGCCTCGTCCTCGGTCGGGTCGGGGTTGCGCTCCAAAAGCGATTTCGCCGCCACCAGGATGCCGGGCGTGCAGATGCCGCATTGCAGCGCCGCCATGTCGATGAACTTGCGCTGCAGGGGGTGCAGGGTTTCGCCGTCGGCCATGCCCTCGATGGTCGCGATCTCGCGGCCCTCGGCCTCGGCGCCCAGCATCAGACACGAACAGACCAGCCGGCCGTCGACCGTGACCGAACAGGCGCCGCAATCGCCGGTGCCGCAGCCCTCCTTGGTGCCGGTCAGCCCGAGCCGGTCGCGCAGCACGTCAAGAAGCGTCTCCTCGGCCTCGCAGAGAAATTCCTGCACCTCGCCGTTGACGGTGGCGGTAACGTGGATCTTGTTCATTGCGGTTTTCCTCCTGCGCGCCGATAGGCGATGACGGCCGCCCTGCGGGCCAGCACCCCGGCGATGTGGGTGCGGTAGTGCTCGGTCCCGCGCTTGTCCGTGATCGGGCGCGCGGCGGCCGCGCAGATCGTCGCCAGCTGTTGCAGCCCGCCCTCGCGCAGGTGCGAACCCTCGAGCATCCGCCCCGCCTCGGGCACCTTCATGACCTTGGGCCCGACCGCGCCCAGCGCCACCCGCGCGGCGACGATCGCGCCGTCCCCGTCGAGCGTCAGCGACACGCCGCAGCCCGCGACGGCGATGTCCATCTCGGTTCGGGGGATGAAGCGCAGATAGGCGTCGCCCGACCGTTCCGGTCGCGCCGGCAGGTAGATCGAGGCGACCAGCTCGCCCGGTTTGAGCGAGGTCTTGCCGGGTCCGGTCGGAACGTCCTCGACGGGCACGTCGCGGATGCCCTCGGGCCCGGCGATCCGCGCCAGCGCCCCGGCCGCGACCATCGCCGGCACGCTGTCGGCCGCCGGCGACGCGTTGCACAGGTTGCCCGCCATCGTCGCCCGCCCCTGCACCTGGGTCGAGCCGATCAGCTGCGCCGCCTCGACCACGCCCGGCCACGCCGCGCTGAGCCCGGCATGTTCGCCCATCTCGGCGCCGCTGACCGCCGCGCCGATACGCCAGCCGCCGTCCTCTTCGGTGATGGTGCGCAGGCTGGCGATGCGCTTGATGTCGACCACCGCATCGGGGTGGGCCATCTCGGAGCGCAGCCGCACCAGCAGGTCGGTGCCGCCGGCCAGCACCCGGCAATCGCCGGTGGCGCCGGCGAGGATGTCGACCGCGGCATCGAGCGTGGTTGGGGCGTGATAATCCATGTCGTTCTTCCCTGTCATGCCGTCCGCCGCGCGGGGCATGCGCGCGGCGAGACTCGGCTTGTCCGGGCGAGTATCGGAAAAAATCCGCGCCGCCGCAAACGCTTCGTCACGCGTCCGGCCCGGCTTGTCCGCGGCGCAGCGCGGTGGGCGCGGAGCCATAGACGCGCCGCACCGCGCGCGCCAGCGCGGCGGGGCTGTCGTAACCGCAGCGCAGCGCGATCTCGGCCACCGGCAGCGCGCTCTCTTCGATCAGCTTTCGCGCCGCCGCGAGCCGCAGGTGGCGGTAGACGGTACCGGGCGCGGCCCCCAGCCGCACGCGGAAATGCCGGTCCAGCGTGCGCGGCTGGCAGGACAGACACCGCGCCAGCGCGACGAGCGGCAGCGGCCGCTCCACGGTTTCCCGCATCAGTGCCAGCGCCCGCCGCACCAGCGGATCGGTCACCGGATCGCGCGCACCCTCGGGCGGATCGCCACGGATGAACAGCGCCTCGACATCCAGCCGCGCCGACAGGCCCAGGTTCTCGGCGATGAGGACGAGCATCAGGTCGAGCGCCGAGAGCGCCCCGGCGCAGGTCACGAGAGGCCCGTCGCGCACCACCCGCGCGCGCACCGCATCGACATCGAGAAACCGCTCGGCGAAACCGTCCAGCACGTCCCAATGGACGGTCGCACGCCGCCCCGCCAAAAGCCCCGCCGCCGCCAGCAGCCATGGCCCCGTGTCCAGCCCCACCGTCACCCGCGCCCGGTGCGCCGCGGCGCGCAGCAGACGCCGGTTGGCGGCGGTGTCGTGGCGCTCGTGGCCGTAGCTCGCCAGTACGAAGAGATAGTCCGCCGGCCCCTCGCGGCCCAGCGCCGCACTCGCCAGGATGTCGATCCCGCTCGAGGATCGCACCGCGCCGCCGTCGACGGTGACGATCCGCCACTCGAACGCGCGCGACGCGGTCAGCGTGTTGGCCGCGCGCAAGGGCTCAATGCAGTTGGCAAGGCACAGGTTCGAGAACCGGTCGAAGACCAGCACCGCGATGCGGACGGGGCTTTCGGGTATTTTTGTCCATTCAGGCATCATTTCTGTCCATTACCGCAAGATTTGCTTTGCCGCCAGCGATACGATTCCCCCGAATCCAGCATCTGAACAAGAAAGAGGAGGCCAGCCATGCCGCTTGCGATGAACCGAGAGGTCTTCATCACCTGCGCCGTCACCGGCTCGGGCGCCACCCAGGACCGCAGCCCGCATGTGCCGCGCAGCCCCGAACAGATCGCAAAGAGCGCCATCGCCGCCGCGCGCGCGGGCGCCGCGATCGTGCATTGCCACGTCCGCGACCCCGAGACCGGCGCGCCGTCGCGCGACCCGAAGATGTTTCGCGAAGTGACCGACCGCATCCGCGACTCCGATACCGACGTTGTGCTCAACCTCACCGCCGGGATGGGCGGCGACATCACCTTCGGCGATCCCGAACGCCCGCTGCCCCTCAGCGACGCCGGCACCGACATGGCCGGCGCGACCGAGCGCGTGGCGCACGTCGCCGAATGCCTGCCCGAGATATGCACCCTCGATTGCGGCACGATGAACTTCGCCGAGGCCGATTACGTCATGACCAACACGCCCGGCATGTTGCAGGCGATGGGCCGGATGATGACCGTACTGGGCGTCAAGCCCGAGATCGAGGCCTTCGACACCGGCCATCTGTGGTACGCCAAACAGCTGGTCGCGGACGGCGTACTGGAATCGCCGGCGCTGTTGCAG
Organism: uncultured Roseovarius sp.; assembly: GCA_964574045.1. Taxonomy (GTDB): domain Bacteria; phylum Pseudomonadota; class Alphaproteobacteria; order Rhodobacterales; family Rhodobacteraceae; genus Roseovarius. The sequence goes on from CAZNMK010000010.1 coordinate 3,979, forward strand.
CTCTGCATGGGGGTGCCGTGGGGGGCGCCCGACGACCTCGACACCTTCATGGCGATGGTGAACAACATCCCCGACGGCTGGGAATTCTCGGCCTTCTCGCTGGGGCGCAACCAGATGGCCTATGTCGCGGCCTCGGTGCTCGCGGGGGGCAACGTGCGCGTCGGGCTGGAGGACAATCTCATGCTCGACCGCGGCGTTCTGGCCGAAAACTGGCAACTCGTGGAGCGCGCGCGCGAGATCGTCGAGCGCATGGGCGCGCGCGTCATCGGCCCCGAGGAGGTGCGCAACAGGCTGGGCCTCGTCAAGCGGGCACCACGAAAATGAATGCGTGCGCCGAACGCGATGTCGGGACGGTGATATCATGACGAAAATGGCGGCAATCATCGGCGGCGGCGTGATCGGCGGCGGCTGGGCGGCAAGGTTTCTCCTCAACGGATGGGACGTCGCCGTCTTCGACCCCGATCCCGAGGCCAAGCGCAAGATCGCCGAGGTGCTGGAAAATGCGAGGCGCGCGCTGCCGATGCTCTACGACTGCGCCCTGCCCGACGAGGGGCGGCTCTCCTTCGCCTCATCCATCGCGGCGGCGGTCGAGGGCACGGACTGGGTGCAGGAAAGCGTCTCGGAACGGCTCGACCTCAAGCACCGCGTCATCGCCGAAATCCAGGCCGCCGCGCCGGCGGCACTGATCGGCTCGTCGACCTCCGGTTTCAGGCCGTCGCAGTTGCAGGAAGGCGCCGCCGACCCCTCGCGCATCATGGTCGCGCACCCCTTCAACCCGGTCTACCTGCTGCCGCTGATCGAACTCGTCCCCTCCCCCGTGACCGCCCCGGCGGCGGTGGAGGCGGCGGAGGCGCATCTGCGCGCCGTCGGGCTCTATCCGCTGCGCGTGCGCAAGGAAATCGACGCCCATATCGCCGACCGCTTTCTCGAGGCGGTCTGGCGCGAGGCGCTGTGGCTGGTGAAGGACGGCGTCGCCACCACCGAGGAGATCGACAACGCGATCCGCTACGGTTTCGGCCTGCGCTGGGGGCAGATGGGTCTGTTCGAGACCTACCGCGTCGCCGGCGGCGAGGCCGGGATGCGCCACTTCATCGCCCAGTTCGGCCCCGCGCTCGCCTGGCCGTGGACGCGGCTCATGGACGTGCCGGAACTGACGGACGAGCTGATCGAGACCATCGCGGCGCAGTCCGACGCACAATCGGGGCATCTGAGCATCCGCCAGCTGGAGCAGAAACGCGACCGCAACCTCATCGCCATGATGCGCGCGCTCAAGCAGCAGGGCACCGCCTCGGGCCGGCTGATTCTCGAACACCAGGGCCGGCTTGCCGCCCCGCCCGTGGCCGAAAACCCCATGATCACCCAGCGCCGCGTGGTGCCGATCGACTGGACCGACATGAACGGGCACATGAACGAGGGCCGTTACGGGCAGATATTCTCGGATGCGGCCGAGGCGGTGATGGCGCTCGTCGGCGCCGACGCCGAGTATGTCGACGCCGGCATGAGCTATTTCACCGTCGAGACAACGGTGAAATACCTCGCCGAAACCCATGCCGGCGAGCGGGTCGAGGTTCACACCCGCGTCACCGAAGGACAGGGCAAGAAACTGCGCTGCTTTCACCGGATGATCCGCGCCGCCGACGGTGCGGAACTCGCCACCTGCGACCAGCTGATGGTGCATGTGAGCCTCAAGACCCGCCGCAGCTGCGAGCCGCCCGCCGAGGTCGCGCGAAAGGTCGCGGCGCTCAAAGCCCTGCACGCCGAGGAGTGACCGAGATGCATTTCGGACTGACCGACGAACAGGAGATGATCGTCTCGACCGTGCGCAGCTTCGTCGAGAACGAGATCTACCCTCATGAAACGCTGGTCGAGCGCACCGGTGCGGTACCGCGCGAGATCGCCCTTGAGATCAAGCGCAAGACGCTGGATCTGGGGTTTTACGCCTGCAACTTTCCCGCAGAGGTCGGTGGCGCCGGGCTCAGCCACCTCGACTTCGCGCTGGTCGAGCGCGAACTGGGGCGCGGGTCGATGGCGCTCACGCATTTCTTCGGCCGCCCGCAGAACATCCTGATGGCCTGCGAGGGCGAGCAGCGCGAGCGCTACCTGCTGCCCGCCGTCCGCGGCGAGCGGATGGACGCGCTTGCCATGACCGAGCCCGGCGCGGGCTCGGACATCCGCGGCATGAAGACCACCGCCCGCCGGGTCGGCGGCGACTGGGTGCTGAACGGCACCAAGCATTTCATCTCGGGCGCCGATCACGCCGATTTCGTCATCGTCTTCGCCGCGACCGGCGAGGACGCGACCCCGCAGGGCCCGAAGAAGCGCATCACCACCTTCATCGTCGATCGCGGGCATCCCGGCTTCACCATCCGCGAGGGCTACCGCTCGGTCAGCCATCGCGGCTATGCCAACATGATCCTCGAATTCGACGACTGCCGCCTGCCCGACGCTCAGGTCCTGGGCGAGGTCGATGGGGGTTTCGCGGTGATGAACGAATGGCTCTACGCCACCCGCATCACCGTCGCCACGATGAGCGTCGGCCGCGCCCGGCGCTGTTTCGACCTCGCGCTCGCGCACGCCGCCGAGCGCAGGCAGTTCGGCCAGCCGATCGGCCGCTTTCAAGGGGTGAGCTTTCAGATCGCCGACATGATCACCGAGATCGACGCCGCCGACTGGCTGACGCTCGCCGCCGCGTGGCGGCTCGACCAGGGCCTGCCCGCCAACCGCGAGATCGCCTCGGCCAAGCTCTACGCCACCGAGATGCTGGCGCGCGTGACCGACGCGACGCTGCAGATCTTCGGCGGCATGGGCCTGATGGACGATCTGCCCGTCGAGCGCTTCTGGCGCGACGCGCGGGTCGAACGCATCTGGGACGGCACCTCGGAGATCCAGCGTCACATCATCGGCCGCGAGTTGCTGCGGCCCCTGGGGGCGTGATGCCGGCGCCGTTCCGCCTGCCCGACGAGACGCGTTTGGGGGCTCCGCCCCCAAGCCCCCGAGGTATTTCCAGCCAGATGAAGACACTGCCGAGCGTGAAACGCCCCCCGCCCCTAAGGGGCGGGGGGCTTCACCCGGCGCGGTCATCGGCTCCTCAGCCTGTACCGCTCGGCCAGACTGCCGCAAGAGGGTTAACGCCCGGTTACTTCATCCGGCCGGAAATACCTCGGGGTGAATTGGCCCCGGACCCGCTCCGGGGCCAAGAGGGGCAGCGCCCCTCCCGCCCGCCTCGGGGTGCGCAGCCGTGACGCGCGACCTCACCCGCCTTCTGCGCCCGCGCTCGATCGCCGTCATCGGCGGCGGGGCCTGGTGTGCCAGCGTCGTCGAGCAATGCCGCAAGATGGGCTTTGCCGGGCCGGTCTGGCCGGTGCATCCTTCGCGGTCCGAGGTGGGGGGCGTGGCCGCATACGCCAGACTCGAGGACCTGCCCGCCGCACCCGGCGCCGCATTTGTCGGGATCAACCGCCATGCAACTGTCGAGGCGGTGCGGCTGCTCGCGGCGATGGGCGCGGGCGGAGCGGTCTGTTTCGCCTCCGGTTTCCGCGAGGCGCAGGCCGAGACCGGCGACGGCGACGCCCTGCAGGCGGCGCTTTTGGCGGCGGCGGGGGAGATGCCGATCATCGGCCCAAACTGCTACGGCTTCATCAACTACCTTGACGGCGCGCTGCTCTGGCCCGACCAGCATGGCGGGCGGCGGGTCGGGCGCGGCGTGGCGATCCTCACGCAAAGTTCCAACATCGCCATCAACCTGACCATGCAGGCGCGCGCGCTGCCGCTTGCCTATGTCGCCACCGCCGGCAACGGCGCCCAGACCGGGCTGGCCGAGATCGGGCGCGCGCTCATCAATGATCCCCGTGTCACCGTGCTGGGGCTGCATATCGAGGGGGTGGGGGATCTGCGCGAGTTCGAGGCGCTGGCGCGTGCCGCGCGGGACGCGGGCAAGCCGGTGGCGGCGCTCAAGGCCGGGCGCTCGGAACTCGCGCAGGCGGCGGCGCTCAGCCACACCGCCTCGCTCGCCGGCGGCGAGGCGGGCGCGCGGGCGCTGCTTTCGCGCCTCGGCATCGCGCAGGTCGACAGCCTGCCCGCGCTTCTGGAGACGCTGAAGCTCTTGCATTTCAACGGGCCTCTGGCATCGAACCGTGTGGCCGCGATGGCCTGTTCGGGCGGCGAGGCGAGCCTCGTCGCCGATGCCGCGACCGGGCATGACGTGACCCTGCCGCCGCTCGATGCGGCCCAGCGCGCGGCCTTGCGCGCCGCGCTCGGGCCCAGGGTGGCGCTCGCCAACCCGCTCGATTATCACACCTATGTCTGGAACGATGTGCCTGCGATGGCCGACACCTTTGCCGCGATGCTTGCGGGCGATGCCGGCATCGGGCTGCTGGTGGTCGATTTTCCGCGCCCCGACCGCTGCGATACGTCCGCGTGGGAGTGCGCCATTGCGGCGGCGGCCGGGGCGCGGCGGCGCGCGGGCAAGCCGCTGGCGCTGGTGGCGACCCTGCCCGAGGCGATGCCCGAGGCGGTGGCCGGGCGCATCGTCGAGCGCGGCCTGGTGCCGCTTTGCGGCCTCGACGACGCGCTGGCGGCGGTCGCGGCGGCGGCCATGCCCGGGAGCGCGAAACCGCCCGCCGACCCAATCCTGCTGCCGGGCGCGCCGGAAAACCTGTCGGTACTCACCGAGGCCGGGGCCAAGGCCGCACTTGCCGCGCACGGGCTCGAGGTGCCGGCCGCGGAGCTGGCCCATACCGCCGACGAGGCGGCACGCGCGGCCGAACGGCTGGGCTTTCCCGTCGTGCTCAAGGGCACCGGCGCGGCGCACAAGACCGAGGCGGGGCTGGTGGCGCTGGACCTCGCCGGCGCGGATGCCGTGCGCGCCGCCGCGACCGCGATGGCCAGCCCGCCCTATCTGGTCGAGCGCATGATCGGGGGGGCGCTGGCCGAACTGCTGGTGGGCGTGCGCCGCGACCCGGCGCACGGTTTCGTGCTCACCCTCGCCGCCGGCGGGGTGCTGACCGAGATGTTGCGCGACAGCGTCTCGCTGATCCTGCCGGTGACGGCGGCCGATGTCGGCGCCGCGCTCGACCGTCTGCGCGTCGCGCCGCTGCTGCGCGGCTATCGCGGCCGCCCGCCCGCCGACCGGGGCGCCATCCTGCGGGCGGCCATGGCGCTGCAGGACTATGTTACCGCCCATGCAGCACGCCTCGACGAGGCAGAGATCAACCCGCTCATCTGCACGGCCACAAGCGCGGTGGCGGCGGATGCGCTCATCAGGATCGGAGAGAGCCCATGACCGACACCCCCCTTCGCAGCGTGCGCCGCGGCGCCGTGCTCGAGGTTACCCTCGACCGGCCCAAGGCCAACGCCATCGACGCCGCGACCAGCCGCGCGATGGGCGCGGTCTTTGCCGATTTCCGCGACGACCCCGACCTGCGGGTCGCGATCGTCACCGGGGCGGGAGACAAGTTCTTCTGCCCCGGCTGGGATCTCAAGGCCGCGGCCGGGGGCGAGGCCGCCGACAGCGACTATGGCGTCGGCGGTTTCGGCGGGCTCCAGGAGCTGCGCGCGATGAACAAGCCGGTGATCGCGGCGGTGAACGGCATCTGCTGCGGCGGCGGGTTCGAGTGGGCGCTCTCGGCCGACATCATCCTGGCCGCCGAGCACGCGCGCTTTGCCCTGCCGGAAATCCGCTCAGGTACGGTGGCCGACGCGGCCTCGGTCAAGCTGCCCAAGCGCATCCCCTATCACATCGCGATGGAGATGCTGCTGACGGGGCGCTGGCTGGACGCCGAGGAGGGCGCGCGCTGGGGGTTCGTCAACCATGTCTATCCGGCCCGGCAACTGATGGACGAGGCGCGCGCGCTGGCCGATCGCCTCGCCGGCGGCCCGCCGCTGGTCTATGCCGCGATCAAGGAAATCGTGCGCGAGGCCGAGGCGATGACCTTTCAGGACGCCATGAACCGGATCGCCAGGCGGCAGTTCGCCACCGTCGATATCCTTTACGATTCCGAGGACCAGGCCGAGGGCGCCCGCGCCTTTGCCGAAAAGCGCGATCCGGTCTGGAAGGGGCGCTGAACCGCCCGGCCGCCCGCCGCTGTTGCATTCGCGGGGCAAATCGGAAAGAAACCCCGAAAGCCGGGGCGCACCGCCCCGAGACGCCCAGGAGGCGCCTAGGAGGCGCCCACAATGCCGGGACTATCAGGATGAAGATCACGCCTTTGCTCCTTTGCGGCGGGTCGGGCACCCGGCTGTGGCCGCTCTCGCGCCAGAGCTATCCCAAGCAGTTCGTTCCGCTATTGGGCGAGGGCACGCTCTTTCAGGCCACCGTGGCGCGGCTCTCGGGCGATGGGTTCGCGCGGCCGCTGGCGATCACCAACGCCGCCTTTCGGTTCATCGTGGCCGAGCAGATGGCCGAGGCCGGCGCCGACCCGCGCGCGATAATGATCGAGCCCGAGGGCCGCAACACCGCCCCCGCGATCCTGGCGGCGGCGCTGTGGCTCGAGGCCCACGACCCCGGCGCGCTGATGCTGGTGGCGCCCTCCGATCACGTCATCCCCGACGCTGCCGCCTTTCGCGCCGCGGTCGAGGCGGGCGTGCCGGCGGCGCGCGCGGGGCGGCTGGTGACCTTCGGCATCGCGCCGGACCGGCCCGAAACCGGCTATGGCTATCTCGAACTCGATGCGATGCCCGATGACGGGGCGCCGGTGGCGCTGCGCCGGTTCGTCGAGAAACCCGACCGCGCCGAGGCCGAGGCGATGCTCGCCTCGGGCCGGCACCTGTGGAACGCGGGGATCTTTCTGTTTTCCGTGACAGCGATCCTGCAGGCGTTCAGGGCGCATCGGCCGGACATGATCGCGCCGGTGCGCGCCGCGCTGGACGCGGGCGAGACCGATCTGGGATTCCTGCGACTGGCGCCCGAACCCTGGGCCGTGGCCGAGGATACCTCGATCGACTACGCGGTGATGGAAAGGGCCGACAACCTGTCGGTGGTCCCCTTTTCGGGCGGCTGGTCCGATCTGGGCGGATGGGACGCGGTCTGGCGCGCGGGCGAACGCGATGCGCGCGGCGTCGGGCTGTCGGGCCACGCCACCGCCATCGACTGCGACGACACGCTCTTGCGCTCTGAGGACGCGGCGCTCGAGGTCGTGGGGATCGGGCTCAGGGACATTGTCGCCGTCGCCATGCCCGACGCGGTGCTGGTGGCCGATGCGCACCGCGCGCAGGACGTCAAGCAGGCGGTCGCGGCGCTGAAGGCAAAGGGCGCCCGGCAGGCCACCGAGTTCCGCAAGGATCATCGCCCCTGGGGATGGTTCGAGTCGCTGGTCGCGGGCGAGCGTTTCCAGGTCAAGCGCATCCATGTGCATCCCGGCGGGGCGCTGTCGCTGCAATCCCATCACCACCGGGCAGAGCACTGGGTGGTGGTCGAGGGCACGGCGCGGGTGACCATCGGCGACGAGGTCAGGCTGGTGGCGGAGAACGAGTCCGTCTACATCCCGCTCGGCACCGTGCACCGGCTGGAGAACCCCGGCAAGCTGCCGATCGTGCTGATCGAGGTGCAGACCGGCGGCTACCTGGGCGAGGACGACATCATCCGCTACGAGGACGTCTATTCGCGCAAGTAGCGTTTTTCGCGTCCGAGCGGGACCGCCCGTCCCGGGCCTGACCCGGGACCCCGTCTCGATGGCACGGAGGCCGGGGCGGGAAGAACCCGATCCCCATACCGGCCGTTATCCGGCCCGCCAGGTGAAGGGGCTCTCGAAATCGCGCAGCAGGGGCGCGGCGCGGTCCTTGTCGGACAGGACCGCCCGTTTTGGGTCGATGCCCCAATCGATGCCGATATCGGGGTCGTCGAAGCGCACCGCGCCGTCGCAGTCGGGCGCGTAGTAGTCGCTGCACTTGTAGATGATCTCGGTGTCCGGCTCGCGGGTGATGAAGCCGTGCAGGAACCCCTCGGGCACCAGGAGCTGGCGGCCGTTGTCGAAGCTCAGTTCAACGCCCACCCAGCGGCCGAATGTCGGGCTGCCGCGGCGGATGTCCACCGCCACGTCGAAGAGCCGCCCGCGCCCGCAGCGCACCAGCTTGGCCTGGGCGTGCGGCGGGGCCTGGAAATGCAGCCCGCGCACGGTGCCGACCTTGCTGGAAAAGGAATGGTTGTCCTGGACGAAATCGGTCTCGATCCCGTGCTCGGCCATCCGCCGGCGGTTCCAACTTTCGCTGAAGAAGCCGCGCGCGTCGCCGTGGCGCACCGGCGTCAGGATCAGAACGCCATCGAGTTCGGTTTTCTCGACCTGCATGAAAGCTCCCCGCGGCTGCCCGGTCCAGCACTCTTGGCGTGTTGCATCCAATCGAATTCAATCCGTCCGGCCCGCTTGCGGGCCGGGCATGCGCCCGCCCGCCCCATGGCGGGCGCATTCGCGCCCACCCGGGCGCCCGCAAGCCCTTTGGTCGCGGTCGAGCAAATCCGATCCGGTGAAACACGCTATAGCAACTGGTTCCGCCGCTGTCACGCGCATGCAGCGGCCCGTTCGCGCCCGCTCAGGCGTTCCACAGCACCTCGCCCGTTCCGGCGACGTCGTAGCCGCCATAGGTTTCGGCGCGCTCGCGGAAAGCGGGCGTGCGCAGGAACGCGATCAACCCCTGCATCGGCGGCTCGAACCATGCCTTGCGATCCGCCAGCAGGGCGAATTCCTCTTCGATCACCGGCACGAAATCGAGCCCGAACCGGCGCGCCACCGCCTCGAGCCCGAGGGTCGCGTCCGCATCGGCGAGGCGCACGCTCTCGGCTGCCTCGTCCTCGGTGCGGGCGGCCTCCGTCAGGGTGATCGCCGCGGGGTCGAGCCCGTCGCGCGCCGCCAGCGCCTCGAAGAGCCCCGCGGTACCCGACGCGCTCTGCCGCGGCGCGACCCGCAATCCGGCAAGATCGGCGAGATTCTCGGGCGCGGGGCCGTCGGGGCGCAGCACCAGGCCGCGCCGTCGGCGGGCGAATGCCACCAGCACCGCGTTCTGGCCTGCGACGGCGTGCGAGACCGCCGGCACGTTCCAGCGCTCCGTCTCGGCGTCGAAAATGTGCAGCCCGGCCGCCACCCCGCCGCCCTCGGCAAAGCGCTCGAGCCCGTCGAGCGAGCCGTCGAGGAAACTTGCCAGCCCGCAATGCGAGGCACGGATCGCCCAGTCGAGCAGCGGATCGTGACTGCCCAGAACGATCGGCGGGCGCTCGCGCATGTCCACCCGCCCGCCGGTGCGGGCGCGTTCGATCCAGGCGCGGACGTCGGCGGCGGGGAAAAGCAGCTTGCCGGTGGCGCGCGAACACGGCAATTCGCCGGAGGCAGCAAGGTCGTAGACCTTGCGCTGCTTGACCCGCAGCAGATCCGCCAGTTCGGGGACGGTCAGGAATTCGTGCTCAGTCGTCGCGTCGATCATCGGGTTGGTGTGTCGGCGCGGCAAGACCGCCGCGCCGACCACCTTATCACTTCTCCGGGGCGTTGGGGAAGAACAACTGTTGTCCGTCGACCTTGTAGGCCGCGATCGCCGCCTGCCCGTCCGCCGACAGCAGCCAGTCGGCAAAGGTCTGCGCCGCTTCGACATTCACGTTGGGGCATTTCTCCGGGTTGACCGGAATGACGCCGTACTGGTTGAACATGTCGGCATCGCCCTCGACCGCGATGACGTAGTCCTGCTTGTTGGCAAAGCTGATCCATGTCGCCCGGTCGGTCATCACATAGGCGCCCATGCCGATGCCGGCGTTGAGGGTCGCGCCCATGCCCGAGCCGGTTTCGCGGTACCACTCGCCCGAGCCCTCGGCCGGGTCGATGCCGGCCGCCTGCCACAGCGCGCGTTCCTTCTTGTGGGTGCCCGAATCGTCGCCGCGCGAGGCGAAAAGCGCGCCCGCCCCGGCGATCTGTGCGAGCGCCGCCTCGACGTCGGACATGCCGCCCACCCCGGCGGGGTCGGAGGCCGGGCCGACGATGATGAAGTCGTTGTACATGAGGTCGGTGCGCGAGCTGCCGAACCCGTCGGCGATGAATTTCTCCTCGGCCGGCTTGGCATGCACGAGCAGCACGTCGCCGTCGCAGTTGCGCGCGTTCTTGATCGCCTGGCCGGTGCCGACGGCAACCACATTGACGGCGATGCCGGTCTTCTCGCTGAAGATCGGCAGCAGATAGTCGTAGAGCCCCGAATTCGCCGTCGAGGTGGTAGACTGCACGATGATCGAGCTGTCCTGCGCGGCCGCCGGCCCGGCCAGGAACACGGCCGCGACGGCGGCTTTGAACATCTTGTTCAGCATGGGAATTCTCCGTTCTTGTTGAGCTGGTCAGAAGACGAGCTTTCCGGTCAGGTAGTCCCGCGCCGCCTGGCTTTGCGGAACCGGAAAGAAGGCGGAGGCGGGCGCCGTTTCGGCCACCCGCCCGCGATTGAGAAAGACGACGTCGTCGGCAAGGCGCTGTGCCTGCCCGACATCGTGGGTGACGAGGACAACGCGCACGCCGCGGTCGCGGGCGCCGGCAACGATGGTTTCGATGGCCTGCGCCGAGGCCGGATCGAGGCTGGCGGTCGGTTCGTCGAGGAACAGCACCTCGGGCCCGATTGCCAGCGCCCGCGCCAGCGCCAGCCGCTGCGCCTCGCCCCCCGACAGCCGGCGCGCGGGGTGATCGGCCTTGTGCGCCAGCCCGACATGATCGAGCAGGGCGCGCACGCGGCTCCGGTCCAGCCCCCGCGTGCGCAGCACGAAATCGAGATTGGCCGCCACCGTCCGCCGCAGCAGCACCGGCTTCTGAAACACCATCGCCTGCCGGGCGGTCACCGCCCCGGGCCGCTGGCCGGCCCAGAGAATGCGCCCGGAGGTAGGCTCGATCAGCCCGTGCATGAGCTTGAGCAGCAGGCTCTTGCCGACGCCGTTGGGACCCATGATCGCGGTGCACCCCTCGGGCCCGAGATCGAGGTCGATCCCGTCGAGCACGACCGTATCGCCGAAGGCCAGCACCAAGTCGCGCATCTCGAGCGGCAGCATCGGGCGTGCGACCGGCCGGGCGTCCCGGTGCACCAGCGGGATGGCGGCGGCGTCAGACATAGGCCAGCCTCGTCCCGGTCTGCCGCAGCAGGTGCACCGCCGCGTTCACGCCCAGCGCGATGGTCAGCAGGATGATCCCCAGCGCCAGCGCCAGCGCCAGTTCGCCCTTGGACGTCTCCAGCGCGATGGCCGTGGTCATCACCCGCGTCAGGTGGTCGATGTTGCCGCCGACGATGATCACCGCGCCCACCTCGGCCACCGCGCGGCCGAACCCGGCCAGCGCCACGGTCAGCAGCGAATAGCGCGCATCCCACAAGAGCGCCCCGACCATGTGGCGCCGCGACAGCGCCAGCGAGCGGAACTGTTCGGCATACTCGCGGTTCAGATCCTCCAGCACCTGCCGCGACAGCGCCGCCACGATGGGCGCGATCAGGATCGTCTGCGCCACGATCATCGCCGTCGGCGTGTAGAGCAGCCCCAGAAACCCCAGCGGCCCCGCGCGCGAGAAATGCAGGTAGACCAGCAGCCCCACGACCACGGGCGGCAGGCCCATCAGCGCGTTCATCACCACCAGCACCAGGCCGCGGCCGCGAAAGCCGCTGATCGCCACCAGCGCCCCCACCGGCAGGCCGATGGCACAGGCCACGACCATCGCGCTCAGGCTGACGCGCAGCGACAGGGCGACGATCTCGAAGAGATCGCCGTCGCCCGACAGCACCAGGGCAAGCGCCAGCGAAAAGGCCTGTCCGATGTCCTGCATTATTTCCCTTCATCCGGAAATTTCGCAGGAAAACGCTAAACCGGGCAGCCGGCGGGTGCAAGGCCTCTCTTTGCCCTTGCCTTTTGCCGGCCCGCCCGATTGACGCCGCCACGCCCGCGGCGGATGCTCGGCCCGACCTGCCGCGCACAGCATTGGGGGCCCTTCGGTACATGCGATCCGTCCGGCTGCGACTTCTCATCCTCGCCCTGACGCCGCTGATGGTGCTGATGCCGCTCCTGCTGGCGCTTGTCGTCAGCCGCTGGTCGGCAAGCTATGACGCGCTGCTGATCGCCAATGTCGACAGCGATCTGCGCATCGCCGAGCAGTATCTCGGCCAGATCCTCGAGACCACCGGCAAGGATGTCGAGGGCCTGGCCGGCTCGGTCGGCTTCGCCCGCGCCGCGGGCGGGGACGACGCCGCCTTTGCCGCCTATCTGCAAGAGCGGCGCGTGGCGATGGGGCTCGATTTCCTGGTGCATCTTCCGCCGGCACGGGCGCGCGAGGCCGCGATGCGCTGGCCGGTGATCGCCTCCGCCGGGCGGGGGCAAGGCGCGACGCATATCGACATCCTCGACAGCGACGACCTCGCCGCGATCTCGCCCGCACTTGCCGACCGCGCCCGGCTGCCGCTGATCGAGACGCGCGCCGCCGTGCCCACCGACCGCACCGCCGAGGATCGCGGCATGGTCATCCACACGGCGACGGCCAGCCCTGCCCCCGACCGTCCCGGCGTGCTGGCCGGCGGCATCCTGCTGAACCGCAACCTCGATTTCATCGACACCATCAACGCGCTGGTCTATCGCGACGACGGCGGCGAGACGCCGCGCCAGGGCACCGCGACGCTGTTTCTCGACGATGTGCGCATCTCGACCAATGTGCGCCTGTTCCAGGGCACGCGGGCGCTGGGCACGCGGGTTTCGGCCGCGGTGCGCGCCGCCGTGCTGGGCGAGGGGCGCACCTGGCTCGACAGCGCGTTCGTGGTCAACGACTGGTACATCTCGGCCTACATGCCGCTGACCGACAGTTTCGGCCAGCGCGTCGGCATGCTCTATGTCGGGTTTCTCGAGGCGCCCTTTCGCGCGGTCCGGCGCGCCGCCTATGTCCTGGGCTATGGCGCGCTGGCGCTGGTGCTGGCGGTGACGGTGCCGCTGTTCCTGCGCCTGGCGGGGGGCATCTTTTCGCCGCTGGAGCGGATGACGCGGACCATGCGCCAGGTCGAGGGCGGCAATCTGGATGCGCGCATCGGCCCGGTCCGGTCGCGCGACGAGATCGGCGCGGTGGCCGCCCATCTCGATGAGTTGCTCGGCCAGGTGCAGCAGCGCGACCGCGCCCTGCGCGCCTGGGCGGACGAGCTCAATGAGCGGGTCGAGGACCGCACCGTTGAGTTGCGCGAGGCGAACGCCAGGCTCGAAACCACCTATCAGCAGCTGGTGATGTCGGAAAAACTGGCCTCGATCGGCGAGATCACCGCCGGGGTGGCGCACGAGATCAACAACCCCGTGGCCGTGATCCAGGGCAACCTCGACGTGATCCGCGAAACCCTGGGCGATGCGGCGGCGCCGGTCATGACCGAGCTGGACCTGATCGACCGCCAGGTCGGGCGCATCAACGCCATCGTCGGCAAGCTGCTGCAGTTCGCGCGGCCGGCCGAATTCGGCACCTTCTCCGAAGAGGTCGATATCGCCGCCGTCGTCGATGACTGCCTGGTGCTGGTCAACCACGTCATCGCGCGCGGCGGGATCGAGGTCGAGATCGACAATGCGGACGCCCCCCCGGTTCGCGTCAACCCCGGCGAGCTGCAGCAGGTGATCATCAACCTGGTGGTCAACGCGGTGCAGGCGATGGGCGGCGAGGGGCGGCTGTCGATCCGCACCGCCGCCGCCATGCGCGACGGACAGCCCGGCGCCGCGCTGAGCGTGGCGGACACCGGGCCGGGCATCGCGCCCGAGCGGCTGAACACCGTCTTCGACCCCTTCTACACCACCAAGCCGGGCGAAGGCACCGGGCTGGGGCTGTCGGTCAGCCAGACGCTGATGCGTCAGGCGGGCGGGCTGATCGCGGTCCGCAACCGGCCGCAGGGCGGGGCCGAATTCACCGTCTGGCTGCCGGCGGGGGGCGGCGGCGACAGGGCGTAGGACCCGCCGGAACGGCACCGCCCCGGCCCCCGGGCCGGGGCCTTTCCCGCCGGCGGGGCGAGGCCCCCGGTCAGGCCCGGGGCACGCGGCGCTTTCGGTCGAACCTGGCCGGCCCCTAGACGCCCCAGGCGGCGCATTTGCGGTCGACGGTCTTGCGCGAGACGCCCAGCCGCCGCGCGGCCTCGGCGCGGTTGCCGCCGCAGGCGTCGAGCACATGCAGGATGTGCCGCTGCTCGACCCCACCCAGATTTTCGCCCTGATCCCGAATCTACCCACCGAACGCCCTTCGCGCTGCCAGATTGCGGCGGATCCGCGCTTTGGCGAAGGGTGGCGCAGCGAAAGTCAGGCGGCCCAGGCGCTGGTCTGCCCGGTGGAGACGCCGGTTGAATTT
>CAZNMK010000010.1:18270-18519 GCA_964574045.1 uncultured Roseovarius sp.
TCCATGGCGGCATCGCCCGTAACGGTGCCGGGGCCGGCGAATTCCTCGACGAAACCGCCCAGGATGATCGACCGCTCGATCAGGTTGCGCAACTCGCGCACGTTGCCCGGCCAGTCGTAGCGGCTGAGCTTGAGCAGGATTTCGTCGTTCAGTTCCAGCTCCGGCAGGCCCAGGGCGCGGGAAATCTCGCCGATGAACAGCGCCGCGAGGGGGCCGATATCCTCGGTCCTGCGGCGCAGCGGCGGCATC
>CAZNMK010000011.1:0-3852 GCA_964574045.1 uncultured Roseovarius sp.
GCTGCCCTCGGTCTGTTCGCCGGAGCGTTGCAGATCAACTGGACGATCCTTTAGCCAAGTTCGAGCGAAACCGCACCGCCGCTCTCGTCGAGCGGTGCCAACTCTTCGCGGCATGAAGGTCGGCCATCCTGCCCTCGGCGAAACCGGTTCGACTTCGTCTGGCGACACCGCTGTATCTGACGGAACGGGTCGAGAGAGGATCGGCCGCACCATCCCGCGAGGGCCACTCCCGGCACCTTATCTGGTTTCGATATTGAGTTTCTTGATCATCTTGTCCCGAGCGGTCAGAGCTTGCTTCGCCATCTCGGGCGACGTAGCGGCGCAGCCATTGATCAGGCATTCCGCGGCCAGGATGAAGGTCGTTAGGGAATTCGACAGGAAACTCGTTTCGTGCGGAACGAGGATTGCGGCGCGGGAAACAGCCACCAGCGGAGAGCTTGCCCGGTCGGTGACGGCGACGATTCTCATGTCTTGATCCGCAGCGGCGCGTGCCGTTGCCGCGACCTGTACCGAATATGGCGCGCAGCTTGCCGAGATCAGAACATCTTTCGGGCTCATGGAGGCAAGCCCTTCAGCAGCACCGAGATTGTTGGAATCCAGCAAATGCACGTCAGACCGGATCGCGGCGCCGAGGTGATCAGTTCGGTCGCCTGATGGAACTGCTGGATATCGCAGCTTTCGAGGAACCGTTCGATATTGGCCTGATTCTCGCGGCACAGCCGCGCGACACCGCCCATGCCGCTGGCATCCTCGCCCGCCAGGGCGGTCTGCGCCTGCCGGGTATAGAAATCTCCCGGCGCGGCCATGGCGGCATCCAGCAACACCTGCTGGAACGCGCCAAAGCCCGCATAACCGAGCGTGCGCGCCAGCCGGGTCAGGGTGGACGGGTTGACCGAAAGTTTCTCGGCCAGCGCGGTGATCGACAACAGCGCCGGATCGCCGCGCAGG
Source organism: uncultured Roseovarius sp. (assembly GCA_964574045.1). Classification (GTDB taxonomy): domain Bacteria; phylum Pseudomonadota; class Alphaproteobacteria; order Rhodobacterales; family Rhodobacteraceae; genus Roseovarius. The sequence goes on from CAZNMK010000011.1 coordinate 949, forward strand.
TCGAGGATGTCGGCCAGCGCCTGCTGTGCCTTCGGCCCCAGCGACAACGGCGCTTCTCCGCGCGATACTCGCAACATCAGGTCGCGCAAATCCTGTACGGTCTGCGGCGGCGCAACGCCCGCCTCAGGATCGTGGCCAGCGCCCTTCGATGACGGGCCGGTCCGAGGTCTGGTCATGCAATCTCCATTCCACGGACGATTTTTCTATGCGGAACAGGGCCGTGGCAAGCGTATTTTCGTTGTCGGGATCATCGGGACTGCGGCGATGGATGGGCAGGCCCGCGCCGCCGGTATCGCGCAGGATGCTCAACGGATCGGTGATGCCGTCGCCGATCATCTGTGTTGCGCGCGCCTGCCGGTCACGCGAGGAGCCGGTGATCGTCTGGTTCGCCGCCCGCTCGCCCAGATGCAGCGCGTGGTTGGCATGGACCGCAGGCGCCTCGATTTGCCGGGCCGAGCAGGCCCCGCCACCAAATTCCACGCTCATCACCCGCGCATCGCCCGCCTGTGCCAGCGTCATGTGAAACCCGCCGCTGGCATTGTGCCGTTCCAGCAGCGCCAGTGCGTCGTCCAGTTCTTCGCACGCCAGAATGGCGCGGCCCAGACCCATGCGCGGCAGTTGCGCCACGACGCCGCGAAGGCGCAGGTTATTGACCGCCTGCACCATCCCCGCCGCGTTGGCCCCGAACGTATGGCCGGGGATCGAGCCGGGATAGCAGAACGACATGAACGCCGGGCCGTCATCGGGCGCGATCTCTGCCACGAAGGCATGGCCCCGGAAACCGGGCAAGCCGTCCTCGTTGTGGCCGATCGCCGGCACATCGCCGGGAATCTGCACCGTGGTGCATCCGTCGGGCACGTTCGACATCAGATCGCCCCGGCAGTTCCAGGCGACAACCTGCTCGGGCGGCAGGTCCAGCCCCTCGGCCAGTCCCTGCAACTCCTCCCAGACAGTCGGGAACAGGGCCTTCAGGTTATCGGCCATGACCCGCACCGCCCCTGCGTGGGCGGGGTCCGTCACCGCCTGCCAGTAATCGGCCTGCAACAACACCGCGCGCGCCGCCTCGCGGCCCGCTTCGCCCAATGCCCGGCCAATCTGGCGCGGGGTGCCCCGCGCCGCGACGCGGCCCAGTTCGGGCGCCGAAACGTCAGACATGCTGCAGGAAGTCCTTCATCCGGTCATTGGGCGGCGTGTCGATCACCTCGCGCGGATTGCCATCCACCGCGATATGGCCATGCTCCATGAAGATCAGCCGCGTGCCGACCTGTTTGGCAAAGCCCATCTCGTGGGTGACCACGACCATGGTCATGCCTTCCTCGGCCAGGGCGCGCATGACGTTCAACACTTCCTGTTTCAGCTCGGGGTCGAGGGCCGAGGTGGGCTCGTCGAACAGCATCACCTTGGGCTTGACCGCCAGTGCACGGGCAATCGCGACACGCTGTTGCTGACCGCCGGACAGTTCCGACGGGTAATGCCCCGCCTTGTCGCGCAGCCCGACCTTTTCCAGCAGGTCGAGCGCGGTTTCGTGCGCCTGCGCCTTGCTCAGCCCGCGCACCTTGGAGGGGCCGAAGGCCACGTTTTCCAGCGCCGTCAATTGCGGGAACAGATTGAATTGCTGGAACACCATGCCGGCCTCCTGCCGGATTTCGCGCAACTGCCTGGCGCTGCCGGTCACGCTCTGCCCGTCGACGATCAGATCGCCGCCGGTGATGGTTTCCAACCCGTTGATGCAGCGCAGCAGGGTGGATTTGCCCGACCCCGATGGGCCCACCAGAACCACGACCTCACCGGCGTTGATCGACAGGTCGACCCCATCGAGAACCTTGAGCGGGCCGAAATGCTTGGAGGTATTCTTGAATTCGATGATACTCATAGGATCCTCATGCGTTTCTCGATGGTGCGCAGGATCAGGCTCAGTGTACCGGTCATGACCAGATAGATGGCCGCGACGGCGGTCCAGATCTCGACCGCGCGAAAGTTCGAGGCCATGATCTCCTGCCCCGTGCGTGTCAGTTCGCCCACGCCGATCACGATGAACAGCGATGTATCCTTGAGGCTGACGATGAACTGGTTGCCAAGCGGCGGGATCAACCGGCGAAAGGCCAGCGGCCCGACGATATAGGTCAGCACCTTCCAATGCGGCAGGCCGATGGCCAGCCCGGCCTCGGTCAGGCCCCTGCCGATCGACAGGAAGGCACCGCGGACGATCTCCGCGATATAGGCCCCGGCGTTGACGATGATCGCCAGCACCGCCGCGCTCATCGGGTCGATGCGCAGATTCGCGAGAACCGGCAGCGCGAAATAGAGAAACATCACCTGCACCACGATGGGCGTGCCGCGGATGAGTTCGATATAGGCGAATGCGATGGCGTTCAGGACGCGCCCGCCATAGGCGCGCATCATGCCTGCAATCGTCCCCAGTGCGAGGCCGCCGATCAGGCCCACGATGGTGATATAAATCGTCGTTTTCGCGCCCTCCAGAAGCTCGGGCAGGGAATCGACGACGACTGACCAGTCCGTTTCCATGAATGGCCTCCATTATCGAGTGTCAGAAATGTCGCGAAGCGGGGCCGGGCCGCATAGAGGAAGGAGCGGCCCGGCCGGGCGATTCAGTTCGACGAGCCGAACCACTTTTCATAGATCGCGTCATAGCGACCGTCCGCGCGCATCCTGGCCAGCGCCTCGTTCACCGGGCCGACCAGCTCGCTGCCCTTGGGAAAGCCGATACCGTACTCGTGCGCCATCTGCTGGTCGCCGACGGCCTTGACCTGCCCGCCCCCCGCGGTGACGATGTAGTAGAGCACGTTGGGCGTATCGTGCATGGCCGCGTCGACGCGGCCCGTGCGCAACTCGAGATAGGCGTTGTCGATGTTGGGGAACTTGCGCAGCTCGGTATCGGGCAGG